>CAMNMI010000115.1 GCA_946544555.1 uncultured Rickettsiales bacterium | reverse complement strand
GCGATATTCCTCTTCTGCTTTCAAGCCCAGCCAAAGCGCCTGCGCGCCAGTAGCTATTACCACCGTATCAGCAATGTATGTGTTCTTCCCGCTTTTCAATGTGAATGGACGTTCTGTGAAATCAACGCTTGTCAGGTGATCTTGGATAACTTCTGCTCCACAATGAACTGCTTGCTCGCGCATTTTATCCATCAGCTCGCCACCGTTTATACTGATAAATCCGGGGTAGTTTTCAACATCGCTCGTGGTTGCAAGTTGCCCGCCAAGCATATTTCCGCACAACAAAATGGGCTTCAAATTGGCGCGCGCCGTATAAATAGCAGCAGCGCAGCCAGCCGCGCCAGAGCCAATAATCAAGCATTTTGTCCTATAATCCATAATTATCTTTTATTTTTCTTCTTTTTTTGTGTAGCTTTTGGTGCGCCAATGCTTGCAGTATTTCCACTTTTTACAGCACTTTGAACTTGTTCTTTGGCATCTTTAAATGCCTTCTCGTAGTCAACAGTTGTGGAGATATCGTTCAATCTGTCAAGCACCTTTGTGGTTATATCATCAAACTTGTTTTTGTTCGCGTGCAACACAACATTCAATGGAATTATCAAATCATAGTCAGATGCATAATTTCCAACTGCCTTTTGAACATAACCCTGGACCTCTTGCAGAGCAATTACGCGCGCAAGCTCAAATGTCTGGGAATAAACCTGTTCGTCTCGTTGCAACTGCTGAACATCAATCTCCAAGTTCTTAGCACTCTTTTCAAGCTCCTCACGGGACAAAACCGAGCGCTTGCTTTCAAGGTTTCTGTAATCATTTTCAACCTTGCCCTTCCTCTTCATGAGGTCATCACGCAACACATTTTCCTTGACCTGCATTTTGTTTAACAAGCTCTTTGAAAGTTTGGCCTCTTCCTCAATGCGTTGCATGTCAACAATCGCCATTTTGACATCCGCGTAAGAGCTCTTGCTGTCAATGGAATAACTTGACAAACTGACTGCTGAAACTGCCACCAAAGTTAAAAACTTACCCTTCATAAATCAAAGCTATTTACATGTTTTGTTATTACACTTGAAGAACATGTTTATTTCTTCCTTGCCACGCTCCCAGCTGTCTGATCCATGCACTGCATTTTCCGTCTTGTTCAATGCATATTTAGAGCGAATTTCCTTGATTGCATCGCGGTATCTTTTTACTGCATCCTTGCCATATAAGATGAAGACAATCACCTCTTTGCCGACCAATGAGCTCTTCAAGTCCTCAAAAAAAGGTTTGTCCTTGTGCATTTCGTAAAGCTTTTCTACTTGTGCCTCTGTCAATGTTATCTTTTTTGAATATCTCATTTCAAGTCCATATGCAGCTATGATGCTCTTGATTTCGCTGATTTTACCCATTCCACTTGGCTTGATGACGCCGAAAGTTCTCTGTAAAATCCATTTATTTTTGTCTACCTTTACTACTGCTGGGCCAGCAATATTTTGTTCGGCAATCTCCTTGACAACAATGTCATTTTTTACAGCTGAATTTGCAACGATATCGGCCCGCGCGCTCACTGATAAAGCCGAAAGAAACAGTGAAGCTAAAACCATTGATTTAACCATAAATAACGGCTATTTTCATTAAAATAATTGTCAAGGTTGAAAACTTTTTACCTCTTCCCAAACCACTCCCATCCAACAATGGCCGCAGTGTTTGCCACATTCAAGCTCTCTGCATCATCTCTCATTGGTAATCTAATTAGTAAATCACATGACTTCTTTGTCAGTTCGCGCATGCCTTCACCTTCCGAACCAAACACAAAAACGCACTTGTTGTATTTCCTAACCACCTCTGTTAAACTATCTTTGGTATTCGTGTTCACATCAAATCCAATGACCCAATAGCCACTTTTTTTTAGCTTATCTAACGCCTGCCCGACATTATTGACTTGGCAGATCTTCATCTGTTCGCTATATCCAGCAGATGTCCTGACGACTGCCGAGGTTATCCCGCATGCATCTCGCTCTGGAAGAATGATTGCGCTCACATCAAAGCAGAAAGCTGTACGAATTATATTCCCAACATTGTGCGGGTCTTGCACCCTATCCAGTAGGAAAATTGCACTCTTATCACTCTGCCCAACCAAGTCCTCAACCGCACAAAAACGATACCTTGATACACTCATAGCAATGCCCTGATGCTTGTCCTGCTCGTGCGTTAACACAAACATGTCATGCGCATTGCATTTTTTCACCAGATGTCGTAAATCACTTGGCACGCTCTTGTAATACTCATCAAATTTGCTCTGCAAAATGCAAATGGAGAAAATTTCCCTATTCCTGCCAGCCATGCAACCGACACAGGCATTCTTGCCGTATATCACTTCTCTATCAGCACCACTTTTCTTTGCCACGTTTTGAAATAAAAATTTGAAAAATAAAATTCAATAATTCTCTGTGGTTTAATTTGAGTAAAAATCCAAACATTTCTATATTTTACTGCACGAAATGCTACACTCTTGACATTTATCTCTCTT
>CAMNMI010000114.1 GCA_946544555.1 uncultured Rickettsiales bacterium | reverse complement strand
TTTTATGAAAATTTCATCACTTAAGACGTTCTCTTCGAGAGAGAGAGAGAGAGAGAGAGAGAGAGAGAGTAGTTTAAGCTTTGCATCATCTCTTTTTAAAAAATCTTTTACACTTATAGAACTTTCAATCGTTTTATTAATCTTATCATTACTGGTTGGTTCACTTCTTGTTGGAAGACAAATTGTTGATAGAGCTAAGATACAACGTATCATTTTTGAATTTGATTACTATGAGAAAGCGTTTCATCAGTTTTATGATACGTATCGCTATGTACCGGGTGCGTTACCATATAAAGAATGTATAAAGCATGCAGAATTTAGTGGGTGTGCTTGTAGAATGGATACCACTTGTAAATCAAAAGAGGGTGGCTGTGATGTGCAGCAAAATGTCTCAACATGGTGTTCTGGTCATACGAACGCACAAACAATTAGCGCAAAAGTTCTCAATAATAGACGAAGAAGTAGATTTTACAACATGGTGCAACTAAAAAAAGCAGGTTTGGTATCAAATGAAGCTTATCCATTTAATGGCCCAGGATATGGCTATGCCGATAGTCAAATGGGTGTTGGTTTGCTTTTAACCGTCTCTTCATCTGCTGGAACTGCTGCAATTAGCAGTTGGAATAAAAATGGACGCTTAAATTTTAGAGGTTGGTTGCCAAGAGAAGATGGTGAAGTTGCTTATCAATTTTACAAAGATAAATTAGTTAATCATAATTTTATTATTACGTATTCAGTATTAGATAATCCTACTTTAAGTACTCAAGACAAAAGAGCGGCTTTTGTTAGCGCCAAAATGGCTTCAGAACTTGACGCAAAGATTGATGACGGCCGCCCAGGAAGCGGAAGAGTATTAGGTATTAAAGCTGGATTGTCAGTGCCAACTGGTTATGACGAACCACGTCAAGGCACAGCAGACGAACAAAAACAAGTTTGTTTTGATCAGCTTGACACATCTGTGGAAGCAATCAACAAAGCAATTTACCATTCTTCAACAGATTTGAAGTATGGATGTAATATCACCTACATCATGGAAGATGTTAAGTGATATATTTTTATTAGAAGATTTAAGTTTCTAATAAGTAAATAAAAAACGTGTCGGTCTTGCCTGCAAGGGTGGGGCCGATTTTTTTGTTGCGCCGCCCGAGGCCACGCCCTCGCCGTTTGGCACCGCTACGCTCCCCCTCGCTGCGCTCGGCGGCCAAACGCGCTCCGCGCCGCGCAACAAAAATTCACTATTGACTTTAAATTCACTATTGACTTTAATTTAAAATACGAATATCCAGTTGCTGTTAATTAAATTTTAAGCAAAAAATCATTATATGCAGAAACTCCCTACAAAATTAGATTTAAAGGCATGGAAAGATAAGTTTTTATTTGTTGTCGTTGGCGGATGCGATTGCATCGGGACGAATTTTTACCTATATCACTACAAAGGACATTGGCTGGGAATTGACTACGGACTTGGTTTTGCCGACCACTTAAAGACACCGGGTGTTGAAATTATGTTGCCAAATTTGGCCTTCTTGGAGAACAACAAAATCAAGCTGGATGGCCTAATAATTACTCACGCACACGAAGATCACATTGGTGGTGTTTGCAAGATGTATTCCAAACTTGATTGCCCTATTTATGCCACAACGTTTGCGAAAAATTTTCTCAAAGTTGATGCTCTGGACGAGCCAATTGCACCAAATTTGAAGATAAATGAAATCAAAAGCGGACGCAAACAAAAACGTTTCAAAATTGGCCCATTTGATGTTGAATTGATACCACTCACACACTCTACAATAGAGGCTCACGGTGTTTATATCAAAACTGACAAAGGCACAGTTTTTCACACTGGCGACTGGAAATTTGACAACACCCCAGTACTCGGGGTTCCAAGCGACAAGACAAGAATAGCTGAACTTGCGCAAGAAGAGCCAATTTCTTTGCTTGTAAGTGATAGCACAAACTGCATGAAAAACAACGAGACGAGGTCAGAGGCAGTGCTGTTTGATGGCCTAAAAAAGATTGTAGAAAAGAAAAAACACATGGTTGTTATTACAACTTTTGCGTCAAATATTTCAAGGATAAAGACAATTTATGACGTGGCAAATGCAACCGGCAGACGGCTTGTTTTGTCGGGAACATCCATGAAAAAAATCATTGGCATTGCACAAGAAAGTGGCTATTTGGAAAACATAGATTATCTTGATGTCCGTGACGCGCGCAAGATGCCTCGCGAAAAGTTGCTTGTCCTGTCAACTGGCTGCCAAGGTGAGCAAAATGCCAGCATGTGGAAACTTGCCAACAACAAACACCAGTTTTTGAAGCTACAACAGAAGGATTGTGTGATTTTCTCATCGCGCATTATCCCTGGAAATGAGCTGGATGTCAGTGAAATAGTCAACGCGCTCATTGCAAAAGGAATTGAAATTGTGGATGCAAAAAACAATCTGGTTCATGTTTCAGGGCATGCATATCAGAGTGATTTGAAGGAGATGTATAAAAAGCTCCACAAGGACGCCTTTCCCGACAC
>CAMNMI010000113.1 GCA_946544555.1 uncultured Rickettsiales bacterium | reverse complement strand
TCACTATTAGTTTATCAAAAAAAATATTCTTGTAAATAAATTTGTTGATATTTTTTTGCGATGTAATGCGGAAAGAAGAATACCAAAAAATTAAGGCCAAGATGTTGCCAAAAACAGTGCTCAAACCAGCGGATTTGCTAATCGTCTTCGGCACGACATACGGCATTGACTTGTTTGTAGAGAACATTGTCAATCTGTATAAAAAAGGATTTTGTAAATATGTCCTTTGCACCGGTGGAAATGTGGCAAATTATAACGGCAAAAGTGAATGTGAAAGTTTAATTTTGCAAGAATTGTTAGTAGAAAATGGTGTGCCAGAGGACAAGATTTTAGTTGAAACAACGAGTAAAAATACTGGTGAGAACTTGCAGTTTTCAATACCAATTTTGGAGGAGAAGTTCAGCAGAATTGACGACATCAAAAGCATCATGGGACTGGGGAAAATTCATGCAACTTTGCGCTTTTTGATGACAATGTGTAAGTATTTTCCTAATGCAGAAAAGATGTTTTTTTCTATAAATGTCTTCGGTTGTGATGAGAATTTGTGGTATTTGAATGACAAATTTTATCAAAAAATTATGGAGGAAGTTGACAAAGTTGATAAGTATCTAAAAAAAGGTTTTATCACAGAATTAGACGAGACAATACTGTTTATTAAATAAAAAATGCATAAAAAGACCGCCCAAAAACGCGGGCGGCATAAAATTATTAAGATGATTTTAAAGAATTTTAGAATATTGCAATAAAGTTGCAACCATAAATTGCATCGTCTGAATTCAAATAGTAAGCATTTGAAACATTTGTTGCTAATCCATTATAGCAAACACTTGACGCAATTGGTTTACCAGAAGCATCATTTGCGTCTGTACGGCCGAGACCACTCTTTATTGCCAAAACGTTACCCGATCCTGGACGACCATCGTCCATTTTTTGGTCAATTTTGTTCATCATTGATGGTGACACAATTCCCGATGAGTTTGCACTAACGCCTTTGAATGTAGTGCTTGTATCATTGTAGAACATAACGAGTGCTCTCTTGCCGTCAACAGCATCAGCAAAGGAAGCGTTGTGCAACTCTGTCTGGACGCCGTATGAAGCACTTCCACGGATAAAGCTCAACTTTCTTGCTTCACCACAACTAAGAGGAGCAACACCACCGCTAATTGTACAACTTGTTGAATCGTTCGCTTTTATATCAAATGACGCAAACATGATCAATCCATCTTCATTAAATGAAGTTGGTTGCAAATATCTTTGTTCAAGTGCAGGAGTAATGCCTGTTGTTGGAGGCGTCAACAACGGCCCTGATGCCCATGTAATTCCACTGGCATCGCTCGTCTTTTGAACGATGGCATCAGATTTTATCAACCCTGATTGCGCTAATTGTGCAAAAGCTTGATAGATAGATGTATAACTATAAACTGATGGCGCATAGCTTAACCCAGAAAAACCTTCAACAGTTCTTCTATTGTCAGCACAATATGTATCAACATCTGGATATTCCGATGTTAATGCTCTCAAGGTTGTATTTGAATGTACTTTTGCAGTTTCATAGAATGTTTTGTACAAAATTGTATTTTTTAAACATCCTTCTTTGTCCATAGATCCTGGAAGAAAACTAAACGTATCATGAAACTGAACGATATTTTTCTGATAATAATCAATTTCACTAATAATCTTCTGAATTTCAGCACGTTCAACCAACTGACGGCCTGTAAGAAGCGAACCAACTAACAATGATAAAATTAACAAAACAATAGACAATTCAACGAGTGTAAAAGATTTTTTAGCCCCGTTCAAAGCTCGTCTGTTAATCAATCTAACTTTCTTTAAACAACTTATCATAAAAAAATACGCACTAATTTAATTAGATTATTTTATTTGTCAAATGTTTTTTATTTATGAATTGCTTTTCCGAAGGCGTCAAGAATTGCTTCAGAAATCATCTCGCTTACTGTCGGATGCGCAAAAATTGCATTATCAAAGTCCTCTGGAAGTAGCTCCGCGGCCTTTCCAACAGAGAAAGCATGTATCATTTCAGTCACATTGCAGCCAATCATGTGCGCGCCGAGAAGCTCGTGCGTTTTCTCATCAAAAATGACCTTCACGAAATTCTCCATCTCGTTTGCGGCCAGTGATTTACCATTCCCGACAGCTGCAAATGTGCCAACTTTGTATTTAAGCCCGCGCTCTTTGCATTTGTCTTCCGTCAGGCCAATGCTCGCGATCTGCGGAAAAGAATAGATGCAGCCAGGGATGTTTGTTTTGTTCAACACAACTGGTTTTGTCTTGATCTTCCCGAGCTCATTCGCGATTGTGTCAGCCGCAATTATGCCCTCGCGCGAGGCCTTGTGCGCCAGCCATGGGCCATAAGTGCAGTCTCCGATTGCAAAGATATTTTTTACGCTCGTCCTGCAAAATGCATCCGTTTTTATGACATTCTTATCCAGAGCCGCACCAGTATTTTCAAGGCCAAAACCAGTAATGTTCGGCACAACACCCACGGCCATAATGAGCTTATCGGCATTCAACTTTAC
>CAMNMI010000112.1 GCA_946544555.1 uncultured Rickettsiales bacterium | reverse complement strand
CACTTCGCTCGCTGTGATGTTATCCTCGCAAACGACAAAATTCTCAAATGTCTGGCTGTTTGTCGTGTCATTGAAATAAATCACTTCATTGTTTGGCGTTTCAACAAATGCCGAATTGAAATCTACTTCAACAAGGTTTGGAACATTATCTGTATCAGCCGAATTGCTGTAATAATATTTAATCTCAATCTTTGAAGAATGCCATGTTTGTGCCACTATTTTACCTATTTGCATGTTGTATTTTTCATACAATTCTTCCAATTTTTCACGATTTTCACAAATCACAGCAAACACATGTTTTTCCATTGCACTGAACGCAACTGTTTTTATGTATCGCAAATAATTCCTAAGTCCAATCTCATCTTTAAGCTTTGAATGTATATAAGCATTCAACTTTTGATTTACATCTTGGTTTTCAATACGTTGTGTATTTGTTCTTTCCATTTTCTTTCAAGCTAAAACGTTGACACAAAAAAAAGGAAGTCAAATACTAAAAAAATAACTAATAATCCATGCGAACATGAACTATAAATAAGTGTCATTAGTTTTTAAAAACTGCAATCTGTAAAAGCAACAAAAAATTTTTCAAAAATGCAGATTTTTTTCTTGACATCAGCTTGCATTGCTTTTTTGTGGTTTTTTTATTTTTAGTTTGATTTTTCAAGGTTTTCACTCTTGTTCCTCATCAAGGTTAGGAATTTGCAGGTGCCATATGTCTACGTTTTTGTTTATTTGTTTTCTGCCAAGAGTAATTGCACTGTTTTTTAAGTTTTTTATTTCCTGTTTTTCTTCACTGATTTCATCATGATCGCTGTCGTCCTCGTTGATAATCTCCCGCAAACCTTGTGTGATTTCATTGTCCTCAATGCCAAATGTTCGGTCGCTGTCAAGTAGTAGTTCTTCGCAATTACTCAATCCCCACTTTTCACAAAATCTATATTGTCGCTGACGTATTTGTTGGAGCTTTTCATCTGACATCCATTCTGGTTGGAGGATGTTGCTTTTTTTGTTATTCACCGCTGCACTTGATACAACCAAGTTTTCTGGATCATTGTAGATTTCTTTGGCTCTGTCGCAACCACCATGTCGCTGTATCCAATACCATGGCAGAACATGGTCTATTTGCACTTTTTTTACATCATCAATTTCTTCACCAGTGTAGTAATCTCGGCACTTTGCACCAGAAACTGATACATGTTTGGTGCCGCTTTTTTGGACTGACAAAACTTCGCACTGTTTAGCGATTATTTCATGCCGTGTGTTGACGCAGTAATTGTAGTATTTTGCATAGCAACTTGTCCAATTTGGGCGCTTACAGACAGAGTGTTTTGATAAACCACCTGAACTATCTCTGGAAAATACAACCTCGTTTTCGGAATTTCTGTGCTTTTTGGAGAAGAAATTATACGCGAATGCATCATTGGATATTGCAACTAACAAAAAAAATGAGGATAAAAGTGTGAAGGTTTTGTGTGCTCGTTTAATCATTTAGTAGCTTTTTAAAATCAACTTTAAGCAACATGTTGATGATATTTTTGTCTTTTTGCTCGTTCGGCGTTTGTTTATTGTATTCAGTGATGTATCTAATTACGCATTCTTGGATGGTTTTGGTTGCATTTTCAATCATTTCTTTTTTGTCGGCCTCAATGCGCTCCTTGTTGCTTTTGATTATCCTATTGGCTGTCTTGTCTGCTTTTTCTTGAAACCCTTTTTGTATCTGCTCTATTTGCTGGTTGACTTCTGTTTTCATCTTTATAACCTCGTCATTTATTGCTTCAGCTCTTTTGTTTATCTCATCAAATGCAATTACGGCCTTCAATTTTAGCTGCTCCGATTCATGTATTCTTCCTGCAATATTGCTGCTGTATTTGTCTAAAAAGTTCTTTATCACATTAGCCAGTTTATATCCGCCAAAGCCAAATACTATCAAAAAGCCGGCAATCAAAACGTGTGTCTCTGTCATATTATGATAATTCAACTTTACAACTTATTTCTTTGAGCTTGTCAATGTTGACATCTTTGATTAGGAAGATTTTCTTCAAAATTTCTGCAGAGATGTTGATGATTTTTTCGTTGAGTTCTCCCTCTATTTCATATAGCTCCTGCTTGGATGAAATGATGCTTTGCTGAGCCTCTTCGTTCATGCGCTTGGTTAAATTTTTCAGTGTCTTGTCATTTTTTTCTTTGTACTCTGCAATACATTGTGCGACACGAGCAGCACAATCTTCCTTAGTGATTTTCATTATATTATCACAATTTTCAGTTATTTGCTTGACCTTTGCAAGTGTTTCGTTTGCAAAATTGACGTTGTCATTGATTGTATTTTCACGGTTCTGCAAGATGTTTGTCAATCGTGGCAGAATGATGAATTTTGATATGCAAAAAAATGCACCAAAGCTGGCCAACAACCAGCAAATTTGTGAGATATAAAAACTAAAATTTAGTTGTGGCATACTTGCGCGATGGTTTTGTGAAAAATGTAATTGTCAAGATATGGTAGGCGCAAACACCGTAGGTTTCTGCGCTGAGAGATTTAAAAAAATTATAATTATTATGTGTTGCGCTGGGCGGAGCGAGTTTGGCCGCCGAGCGTAGCGAGGCGCAGCCAAACC
>CAMNMI010000111.1 GCA_946544555.1 uncultured Rickettsiales bacterium | reverse complement strand
TTTTTTTTTTGAAGTTTTTTTTTAAAAAAAAACTTTTAGAAAAAAAAAAAAAAAAACGATAATGGTGGTGGTTTTAGAATTAATAATATGGAACAAAAAGATCAAAACAAAAAAGCAATATTGTCAATTGCTGCTGAGAAGATGGAAGGTTATAAAAATAAAAACGGCAATGATTTACCTATACATCCTGAAGCATTGAATACTAGAGATGTTTTAGCCGAAATAAATTCCAAAAAAGCAAAAGCCGATGGTGACGATCATGCTTTGTTCAGCAAGGCGTTATCTGTATTGATAGGCAAAAAACAAGGTGCAGGTTTTGTAAAAGGTGGACATCCAAAGTTTTTCTTAGCTAAGCCGGGTAATAATATTATCCTTAATTCCGATACTCTTGTTCATAATTATGTAACTCCAATTGAGAAATTATCTAAAGATCAAATTAATTATCTAACACAAAATAATACACCAATAGTTTCAATTGGAACGCAATTGTCATCGGCAGAAGGAAGTTGTATGTTGGCTGGGTATCTGACATCTAAATTTTTCACAAAAAATCAAGGAGAAATGTTGGATTCTTTAAATAACTTTATAAATAAAGAATTAAATACTGAAAATAGTTTATATGTTTATAATGAGACATCTTGTGGTGATGGTGGCGATAAAAGATCTAGTGATTGGCGACACGATGGTAAATTTATGGCAAGAATTGCTTGGCCATATGAGGATAAAGGTGTTATAAAATGGAAAGACCATAAAGCCATTGATTTACTTGAATGGGAACCAGTAGTAGATTATATAAAAGATACACAAAGTTTAAAGTTTATTGACCAGTTTATTGACAGATATAAGACAAAATTTCAAAAAGAACCTGTGATAGGAAAATTAAAGGTTTCTTTAAGAGATTATGTAGATTTTTTTACAACAGAACATAATGATGATGATAAGTGTTATGAATCACAAAATAATGGTCCTAAAAAAAGATCTAATGCTGCATCTGCTATGACTAGAATATCATTAAGCAGGAATGGACATGGGGCCGCTTGTCTGGACGAAAATTGTTATGACAAAAACTTCAATTTTGATGGTTTGTTGGCGAGAATAATCCAGAATAACCAATTGAATATAAGCGTTGAGGATTTGAAGCTAATACTGAAAAAAGAACATAAAGCCGAAGATGCACCAACACAAATGTTTGTCTTGGCGCAAGAGAGCGAAGAGTTATTGAAAAGTATTAATGACTTTAAGTCAAAGAAAACAGATAAATTAAAAGAAGATATAAAATGTGAAGGTGAGAATGATTGTAGAAATAAAAATAATGGCAATGCAAATATAAATACTAATCTGCCATCTTATGGCAATAATGTTGGAGGAGGATATTAACCCTTGAATTTTCATTTTCTGAACTATATATCCTTATGTATAAGTTTGTTTGTTTATGAAAATTAAGCCAATTCGTGAGTATGTTTTGATAAAGAGGTTGGAAAGTGAAAGCAAGACCGCAGGCGGGTTGATTATACCAGATACGGCGAAGGAGAAGCCGGTGCAAGGAATTGTGATTGGTGTTGGCGAGGGCAAAATTGATGACAAAGGCCAGCTGATTAAACCAGTTGTGAAGGAAGGCGACAAAGTGCTCTTTACCAAATGGTCTGGCACGGAAGTCAAGATGGATGGCGAGACGGTTGTTGTAATGAAAGAGTGTGATATTATTGCGGTGATTGAGGATTAGTTGTTGCGCGGCACGGAGCGAGTTTGGTCGCCGAGCGGAGCTCGAGCGGAGCGAGGGCGGATGGAGCGAGGCGCAGCCAAACCGCGAGGGCGTGGCCTCGGGCAGCGCAGACATATCAACTTGCAATTAAAAAAAATGCACGTCCTTATAGCTCAAAGAGTTAAATTGCCGACTCTTTTGTGTATCAGGCACTGCCTTGATATGTTATTGCAAGATAACCATGAGTATAATGGGGGGAAATTTGGGTGCCGGGCAAAGTGGCGCCCATCCAATGAATTTGCAAACAACAAAATACAGAGCTAAATCTGACCACAAAAAGCAAACAAAGACCATAAGCACTTCGGCATTTTACAAGCTATACAGCATCCGCCGCTTGTGCGCACTGTTGGAAATTGACCGCGCCGCACTTAATAGGATAATTATCCAGAAAAACGAGCAAATGCGAGTTCACAGTCGCCCGCCAGTTCGCAGTGAGGGATATGTTGAAATCAAATACGAGAGGAACAGTGTGCTAAATAAGTCAACGCGCAGGAATTCTATCAACGGCAAGGTGCGCGTCATGATTTATCCGCGCAGTGAAGAGCTGAGTGCAATTTACTACCAAATTTACAAATATTTGAATAGAATAGGGCGGCCAAGCTATAATATTATAAGGAAGAAGGAGATGTCTGACAAGTGTTATTCTCACGTGCATTATGTAAAAAGTCATGTTGCTGCGCGTAGCGGTTTTACTGTTGATATTGCTAATTTCTATCCATCTATTTCGCACAAAATGGTTTTTAACTTTTTCAAATACGAGATGCATTGCGGCAACTGTGTTGCAAAAAAATTAGCTGAACTTACAACACAGAAATATACTGATGAGAGTGGCAAAACAGTGGACTGTCTTGCGCAA
>CAMNMI010000110.1 GCA_946544555.1 uncultured Rickettsiales bacterium | reverse complement strand
GGTAATTACCCCTAACTTTATACTAAACCACCTTCCACTACTTCCTCGCTCTCTTCTTCCTCTTCACAGGTTGCATCATGATAAGCTGTTGCAAGATGTTATCAAAGTGTTCTTTTGATACTTTTGCCGATTGCTTGCGAGGTGTAAGTTTTTGTTTTTTACTTGTCATAATTCTTCAAAATATCCCAGTTTTCTTTGTATTTTGTTAATTGTGATAATTTTTTTTGTTTTCCCCATTGCTGAATATCCTCTATTGGAATGATATAACACTCGCCATTATTACTGTCAACACCTACAATAATGTCACAATCCTGTTTTGTGTATTTGTAGGTTCTGTTTTCTGCTTCTCTTGATATTTGCTGACCACTTCTTGAACCGCCAGTAAAATTCAACTCGCCATTGCTTGTGCCTTTGATTTGTATTCTTAATAGTTTATTCTTGCCACTAATATCAACAACCGCATCATAACGAGTATTCGTGACGTCAACACGTGAGCAAGGGAAACCAGCTTTTATAATACGGCCAACGGCAATCATTTCATCCGCATTTCCATTCATGGTTCTAAAAATTCCTGTTTCCATTTGTGTATAATTTCTTGACCAATTATTGTCATTTTCGTTAGAACTATTAGTCATGACACGGACATTAAAACAACTTATAAATTTCCTTTGCTATTTTTTCTATAACAGGCACCGATACACTGTTGCCAATTTGTTTGTATAATGTTGCATCACTTAAATTAGATGGCAGAACAAAACTGTCAGGGAAGCCTTGAAATCTAAAACATTCGCGCGGTGTAAGTTTTCTGATATCATCGTCTAAAACCAGCGGGACATTGTGTCCACCCATGCCCATATTTGCTGTCAATGTAGGACACAATTTGTTTTTATTCTCCCTAACGTAATGTCTTCTCCACTGATAAACGGTGTCCTTCTTGGTTATATCTTGTTTTAGAATATTGTAATATTTTGTGTTGTTGTAGTAATATTTTTTATCAACATTTTTTTCCAAAAGTTCAGTTATTTTTAGAGTTTTTGCCACTTGTTGTGGAAATGAAAATTTATTGTAATCCTCGCCGTTTTTAAAACACACAATATAAACACGTTCTCGGTTTTGAGGAATTTGTGAATACAAACAAGTATTTAATACTTTGTATTTAATCTTATATCCGAGCGCCTCTATGTGCTTGCGTATATTTTCAAAAGTAGCGCCCTTGTTGTGTGTTATTAAGTTTTTTACATTTTCTAAAAAAATAATTCTTGGTTGCACATCTTTTACAATTCTTAATAATTCAAAAATCAGAGTGCCTCTTTCATCTTCAAAACCCTTTTGATAACCAGCTATTGAAAATGCCTGACAAGGAAAACCTCCTGCAACAATGTCGGCGCGTCCCAATGTTTTTGTATCTAAATTTTTGACATCATCGCATATTATCTTGTGGCTGAAATTTGCATTATATGTCTCGCAAGCTTTACTGTCTATTTCATTAGCCAATTTAATATCAAAACCAGCCCTTTCAAATGCCAAATCGATACCACCTACACCAGAAAATAAACTTATTACATTTGCCATATTATCTTCCAACTAATACACAATATTTCAATCTCCCTTGTGTATTCCCTAAAAAGTAATCAAACCTGTCTGTGTCTTTGAATGCTTTTGTATTATATCTAAATTGAATGTCGCTCAAATATCTTTGTAGGTGCTTTTTACTTACCCAATGATGTGTGCCAATAATTGTTCTTTTAACAATAGACCAAAAACCTTCTATTGAGTTTGTATTAACTTTAAAAGCCGTCCTGCCGTCTTTGTCTTTTTCATCTCTGTTATATTCGCCAGCGCAGTGCTTGACAGTTTTATGATTATACCATTTTGATAAATCAGTATATGCTTGTAAAGTGTCAGTGATTATTGTTGCTCTGCAACTACTCTCTCTCTCTGCGGTGCCGTGATCAATATTTACGTTTATTTTGCCAAGTAAAACATCTTTTTCATTTGATGAAACGTGATAAACTTTGGCTTGTTTTGTATCCCTGTTTATCATGCCAAACACGCAGGCCTTATCATCTTGTCCTTTTTTGTTAGTATGTTTATTTTGTTCTAAACCTCCAACATAACATTCATCGGCTTCTGTTATTCCAGCAAATTTTTTCTTAAAAAAATTATTCTTTTCAACTTCTTTCAATCTTTGCAACATAAACCAAGCAGTTTGTTGTTTTACTCTGATGTCCTTTGCAAGCTGAACGCTGGAAATTCCTTTCTTGTGAGCTGATTGTAGATAGATAGCCATAAACCATTTTTTCATTGGCACTTTGGAATTTTCAAAAATTGTTCCTGTTTTATAGCTAAAAATCCTACCGCAATATGCGCATTTGAAATCATGTTTTGATTTCAAAATGTAGATTTTATTATTGTCAAGCATGTATTTTTGGCAGTGCTTGTGAGGGCATGTTATGTGGCCGTTCCAGCGCTTTTTGATGAAATATTGGATGCATTTTTCTTCATTTCTAAAATAATCGTTTAAATCAATCAAACTCTTGAACTCGGCTCTTTTCATAAAATCTGCAATTTTTTACATCAAGTTTATACACTATTTTATTTAATTGTCAAGGGATTTTTGTATAAAGTTATGGGTAATTACCCTACAAATTAAAAAGTTGTTGACATTTATTTTTTATCAACCTACAATTGAATGAG
>CAMNMI010000109.1 GCA_946544555.1 uncultured Rickettsiales bacterium | reverse complement strand
GACTTTGTAGATTATGGTTGGGCTGAAAAAGTCGTGGCCGAAGCGCTGAATTTGGTTGTTTTTTAACACAAATGCTCCCACTGTGTCCTCTGTGAATGCAGAAATATCGTAATTTTTCTTCAAAAATGCTCCTGAAATGACATCCAGACCTGCCTTTTCCTGAATTGCAATGCTGTCATCGTAACGCACGTCATCACTGGTGGAGAATTCTCCGAACAACATTGATGCTGGTGCCTTGATTTTCTTGGCCTTGATAAAGCTGTTCCAGCGGTCATTTTTCTGTGTCTTTTTGGTGGTTTTAACCTCTTTTTCAGCTGGCTCTTGGCGTAATGTTATGGTTGTCTTTGCAAGTGCCATGCTACCTTTTATGGCCTGTGCGTTGGCTTTCAGCTCCTCTTTTACGCTATTCTCTCCACTATTTATTGCCTTTTTGATGATTGCCAGCTCATCCAGTTTCTCAATCGCAAATGAGAGTTTGTCTTTCAATTCCTCTGGCAAAGTTTCAAGCTCTACCGAGTAAGGGCACAAAAATAGTGGCCCGGAGGTGGATGCAATGACATTTTCCGAACCAATTTTGTCGCAGAATTTTGATGCAATTTCTATTGACTGTTGCAAGTCATTTTTCCAGACATTTCGCGCATCAATCAGCCCCAGCGAGACCGCTTTATCATTAGGCAAACGCTCCAACAGAGAGTCAATTATGTCCGCATTGTGAGGCACATCAATGTGGAATGAGTTGACTGGCAGCGAACATATTAGCTCAAAACTGTCGCGCAGGTTGCTATAATAGCTGACAAAATGCAGATTGATGTCTCCGGCATATTGTCGCAAAGCATTATAGCAATATGTAAATTTATTCTGCAAGCTCCTATCAAGGTCAATGCCAATGAGTGGCTCTTCAATTTGGACATTCTTGACGCCAATCCTCTGATAATTTATAAACAGTTCTTTGTAGACGGCAAGCACATCATCCAGCAAATCAAGCGGCTCAATGTCTGGCTCCTTTGATTTTCCTGACAACAAATAACTTATTGGCCCCATGATGGTTGAAGTTGTCTCAATACCAATCATCTTGGCTTCAAGATATTCAATTATCGGCTTGTTATCGGAGTACGCAAAGTCAATCGGATCAACAAATTCTGGGACGTAATAGAGGTAATTTGTGTTGAGCCAATTCTGCAATTCCAGTGGCAGGACATCAAATTTGTCATGCTGCTGCCCATGCACCATGGAGAAATAAATATTCATTGGCACGCGACCGCCTTCCCAGTAAAAGCGCCGTTGGATGTTCCCGAGCAGGCATGTCGTGTCAAGCACGTGGTCATACATGGAGAAGTCATTGCTTGGGATGACGTCAATGCCATGCTCTTTTTGAACTTTCCAGTTATCAAATCTAATACGCTTGCATATACTCATTAATTCGCTGTCAGTTATCTCCTTGGCAAGGTAGTCCGACACCGCATTTACAAGGTCGTGGGACTTATTATTTCTGCAAAAACCAATGCAAGACGTTCTCAACATGGTTGCACTAAATAGGCATATTTTAATTTGTCAAGAGTTTAATCATCTTATGTCCATGTTTTGTCCATTTGGTGTAATGTATGTAGGTGTTTTGTTATTTACTATTCTATATTCTTCTACAAAATTTTTTGATAAATTGTAATTATTGTTTTCTATGTCATAGCAAATATCACATACATTATTGTTGGCAATTTTTTTCAGCTTTTGATAAGACGCAAGATTGTGAAAAAAATGCCATTTTAAATTACTAAAATGATGATTTTGGTATTTTGATTGTTTTGATGCCCATTTTGAATTTATGTCAGCCACAACTAAGGCATCAAAGACCATATTAAAATTGTAAATTGGTTTTTTACCAATTTTCTTCATTTCATTATTGCACAGTATCTCATCAAGAAAATATTGTGCTGCTATTGCAAAACTTGGATTTTCAAATTGACTACCGGGTTTGTTTGTATTAACAATATTTTTTTTTAATTCTTGGATAAAATATTCTTGATTGTCTATTTCTTCGAGAATTTTCATAAAATTGCTATACGGTTCTTGTTGACTTAATTTTCTCCAATAAATGTTATGTTGTAAATAATGTCCTGTTAGAAGAACTTTGAAAGCATCTATCCAAAAGTTAGGATTATTATCACGCCAATATAAATTTTCTCTATTTTTTATACTATTCAAAAAAAAATTATAAATTTGGTAATAATAACTCATTAATTCTTTGTCATTTACAATATCTCTGTATAGTTCTGAATCTGGAAATATATTGCACAAAATTGGAAGTTCTGTTGCTGTGTAAGTTGGGAAAACAACATGACCTGCATGCAAGCCACTACGATGCGGTGTTCTATGGTTGTCATTGTATAAATTCCATATTTGAGAAAATTTTAGTGATGGATTGTTGTTTATTGTATGCAAAAAAACATTAGCATCATCCTTGACAATATCTTTTGTCAATTTTGGTTTGCCGGCTTGCATATCCAAATAATATAGCAAATTCATTTTATTGCAAATAAAACTTGATTTTTATTATTCTAATTTGAATATCGCCTTGTCGGCGCGGTAGCTCAGTTGGTTAGAGCATCGGAATCATAATCCGCAGGTCGTGAGTTCAAGTCTCACCCCCGCCACATGGGTCCTTAGCTCAGCGGTTAGAGCAGTTCGCTCATAACGAATTGGTCGTCGGT
>CAMNMI010000108.1 GCA_946544555.1 uncultured Rickettsiales bacterium | reverse complement strand
GGAGTTAAAACGCTGACCATTGAGACAAAGAAAAATGAGATAAGCGCGTATATTATTGTGAATGAGAAAATAGAAACTCTTATGCAGAAGTATGCGGGCAAGCGTTTCAAGCATCTACAGCCAAAGGACACAACAGCGTTTGAACAGAAATACAACAGGGCATTGAGAGCGTTGTTTGCTAAGTGTGGCATTAATAGAGAAATAACCTACAAACAGCAACAGGGTGCAAAGGTCATTGAGATAACGGAGAAATTATGCAACCTCATAACGTCACACTATGCCCGCCACACATTTATAACTCAGAAATGCCGTGAGGGGTGGAGTGCTGACAAACTCAAATACTGCACAGGTCACACAAGCGACAAAATGATTACTGAGATATACTCACACTTGTCAAAGGCTGAAAATGATAACAAAAACAGGAAACAGGTAGTGGAGGAATTTAAGCGCGTGCAAGGTGTGGCAACACAGGAACAGAGTGTGAGCGCACAGGACGCGGATATTATCAAGGAGAAAAAAAGCGTGTTGGCATTTCTTGGCGCGTCCGCTGATGAATTTATTGACGTTGAGGACGTTGACACCTTGGATAACCTCATTTTCCGCAAGTACGAGAAAAAACTATTGGAGCAAGGTGTGAGCATTGAGAAAATAAAAGAGATTTATAACGGAGACGGCACAGTCAAGGAACGCAAAAAGGTGCTGGACGCTCTGACAAGGGAAATGAAAAACGCAAGCGTCTAAGTGATTTAACAGGGACATAGGGAAACACTCATACAAGGGCATTGGGGACGTTAAGAACTCAGCGCCCTGTATCACATTGCATATTACAGGATAACTCAACAGGGGGCATTTAAGGGGGATTTCACAGGGAGAAAAAAGTGTGATTGAGATTTTATTTTTGTGTTTATTGATACTTTTTGAAAGTTGGAATATATTTATATATAAATAAGAATGAAAATAAACAGATATATGATAAAAGGTACGAGGCACAACGCTGAAACTATCAACAAAATAAGCAGTGGGGTGAAAAAATATTATGAGAATGAAACACCATATCAAAGAGAGTTGAGAATAGGCAAATTAAAGCAAAGAAAGTTTATTGAGAAAACTCTCTATGAAAAATATATGAAAGGGTAAGTTTTTAAATTTCATATCAGTATGTGAGACGGGACGCATTGCAAGGCGGTTGAGACTTGTTTTTTTTCCTAAATGTTTTCAAGTGTCATTTGTCCGTCTCACATTTCTCTTTTAAAGAAAAACGTTTGGGATTTGTAATAATTTTTGTAAACATTTGGGATAATGGAAAACACATTTTTATGCTCACTCTCTGTTGAGAGCGTTGAGAACAAGGACACAGGCATTTGGAGTTATTTGAAGTATGAGACAAAGGAGATAACAACAAATGAACTATTGCAGGCAATTAAGGACAAACGCGCATTTGCGGGAGTGTTTAACAAGAACACGTTCACGCAAAAGGACAAACGCATTGAGAATTGGCAACAAACTAACATCATACCCGTGGACTTTGACAACAGGAAATTAACGTTTGACGAGTTTGCAAGGTTGGCAGAGACAGAAGAACGGCTAAAACCTACCATTATATATAACACACAGAATGACGGAATAAAGGGCAACAGGTACAGGGCACTATATATAATGAACGCACCCGTTAATGAGGTAGAGACATATAAACGGTGCTATGATGCAATAGTGAGCCATTGGGACTGCATAACAGGGGAGAAAAACAAAGATAATTGCGGGGGTGTTGTTACTCAGAGTTTTGCGGGGGCAAAGGACAAAGTTATATATTACGGTGTTACCTATGAAATTAAAAACCTGTTGGGGGAGAGCGGGACACCTCAGAGCGTTGAGAACACGCGCGAGGATATTGAGAGAACACCGTTTCTAAATGATTTTTTTTAACTGAGTGTTAATGAAGTCATTGACAAGTATATTGGCATTTACCCCAGCATTGAGAGCACCCCGTTAACACAGGCAGATGAGGAACAGGCATTTATATTAATTCCTGACAATTATATTGAAATAAAAAGATATTGGTTTCAGTCAAATGATGCCGTCAGACGCAGCACATACACAGAAATAAGGAAGATAAGGGACGGAGAGCACAGACGCAAGAAACTGTTTATCAACGGCATAATAAGGCGGTTAATAATGCCCGCAATTAGTTTTGAGCACCTTTTGTTTAACTTGTTGTATGAGTTTCACTTCTATATGGTTAATGACGGCAACACCATAACGAGAAAAGACATATATAACATAGCATTGAGAGCATATAAAGCGGACTTATCAAAATATGAGACATTGAGAGAGAAACAGAAGAAACACAAGTTTATTGTCAACCCCGCATATTGTTTTAAACACGGTATTTATAAAAATGCTGCAAAACGCATTGCCATAATGCAGATGAATGATGCAAGGATAGGAGAATTTTACGACTTACTGAAAACGGAAAAAGAAAATTTGAAAACCTTGCAGGATAATGGTATAAACATTTCAATGCCAACACTGAAACGGTGGAAGGATAGAAACGGAATAACAAAGAAACGGAACAGTGACAAACAAGGTAATAAGTTAAAAGAGAAATGAGTTAACAGGATATTGAGATATAGGGTTAGCAGTGATAACAGAAAAATTATCATAGAGAACTATAAAGAAGAAAGAAAAACATTATAGTTCTTAAAGATACT
>CAMNMI010000107.1 GCA_946544555.1 uncultured Rickettsiales bacterium | reverse complement strand
ATTATTATATTAATATTATCTCTTCGCGCAGCGAGAGAGAGAGAGAGAGAGAGAGAGAGTAATTTAAGCTCCGTTTCATCTCTTAAAAAATCTTTTACACTTATTGAGTTATCTATTGTATTATTAATATTATCTTTATTAGTTGGTTCACTTCTTGTTGGAAGACAGATTGTTGACCGTGCTAAAATTCACAAAGTTATAACCGAATTGAACTTTTACGACAACATTTTGCACCAATTTTACGACACTTATCGTGAAGTACCTGGAAGTATGTCATACAAAAATTGCATGAAATATAGTGAATTTCAGGGTATAACATGCCTAACCGATAGATGCACTGGCGCAACAACAGATCCAACTGTTGTTAAAGACCACCAAGCATGGTGTTCTGCTTTTGGTATCAATGCAAGCACAAATGCAAAAATAATCGACCAATACGACAAAACTGACGAGCAAATTACCGCTGTTTTGCAAGCTTCAAAATTGGTAGATTTTAAAATACCACCATATTCAGGAAAAACATTAAACAACGTCGGCAGGCAAATATTTTCACTGCACATTAATGGCGGTTTCAGTGTTAATGTTTTTTATGCAAACTATAAACCAACTGTTCGTATTTATTTACGAGGATGGAGTGCAAAGTGGTTGCCAAATTATTTAGCAGGAGACAAAGTGGCAGATAGTCAAAAATTGTACAATTTAGTTTTAAACAAAAACACTATATCATTTTATGATGATATCACATCAACAGCAAGAAGAACTAAGTATGGTGCTGCATTAAGCTCAAAAATGATGTCAGAACTGGATGCTAAAATAGATGACGGAAGACCGATGAGTGGTAGGTTAATTGGATTAAGAAATAATAAAACATACACAATGACGGACGCAGAACAATTATCTCAATACTGCTACGATAAAACTGGCGCCGATGTTGAAAAAGCAATTTATAACAGTGATACAAACGAGGAATATGGATGCAATATCGCTTATATCATGGAAGATGTAAAATAACCCCACTTGACAATTATTTTCAAGTGCAAATGCTTTCTTACTATTTTATATGAAAAAGTTGTTCGTTTCTGTATTTTCAGTCGTGCTTCTTTTGACCGCGTGCAAAGAAGACAAGAAGGCGCAGAACGAGCAATGTACCAAGGTACAGATTGACTATAACCAGGGCATCTATAATAATGGTGCAAACGGCGCCGCGCTGACTCTGCCTGTCTACATGGACTATCAGGCCACGACACCTATTGACCCAGAAGTTTTGAACGAGATGAACTGGATTTCCGCCAATGTTTATGGTAATGCCAACTCACTTCACAAGCTGGGTCGCGAGGCACTTGAATATGTTGACAAGGCAAGAAAACAGGTTGCAGATGTCATCAAAGCGCAGCCAGATGAGATAATCTTCACCAGCGGAGCCACGGAGAGCAACAACCTTGCGTTGAAAGGCATTGTTGAGGCATACGCGCGCAAGACGGGCAAAAAGCACATTATAACCTCAATGACGGAGCACGCCTGCATTCAGGAGAGCTGCAAAACGCTTGAAAGCGAAGACATTGATATTACGTATTTGTGCCCTAAATCAGATGGCTTGATTGACATGAAGGAGCTTGAAGCTGCCATCCGTCCTGACACGTTGATGATTTCAATCATGGGCGTCAACAACGAGATTGGTGTTATTCAGGACTTGGCTGCGATAGGTAAAATAGCAAAGAAACACAAGGTTTTTTTCCATACCGACTGCGCTCAGGCATATGGAAAAATCCCGCTGGATGTTAACAAAATGAATATTGACTTGATGTCAATTTCAGGACACAAGATTTATGGGCCAAAAGGCATTGGTGCATTGTTCGTCCGCCAGCACGGCAAGGGCGCTGGATGCGTGCCAGACATTCCAACCGACAAACCATTACTCAACATGACAAAAGATGGCCCATGTGGCAAGAATGGCTGCAACTTCAAGTGCAAAGCGCAGAGCAAGATTGAGTTACTCCCGCAAATGAACGGTGGCGGGCAGGAATGGGGCATTCGCAGTGGAACACTCGCTGTGCCATTGATTGCCGGATTTGGTAAGGCCGCAGAGTTGATGGATAAGTATTACGAACGCGATAGCAAGAAGATTGCTGGTCTGCACAAACTGTTGAAGCACGGCCTGATGTCTATTGAAGGCGCCACAATGAACGGTAGCCAGACACAGAGATATCTGGGCAACCTGAATTTCAGTTTCAGAGATGTTGATGCCATGACTTTGGTTATGAACCTCGGCGACAAGCTGGCTTTGTCAATTGGCTCGGCATGTGGTTCATCTCACGAGGCGGTTGATAGTTATGTCATCAAAGCCATCGGTGTGAATACTCTCAAAGTTGGCGGTGCCGTGCGTATTGGTATTGGCCGTTTCACGACAAAAGAAGAGGTTGACTTTGCAATCCAGACGATTGCCGATGAGGTAGCTAAAATCCGTGCGCAGAAGAAATAGAAAATGGGGTTTGTTGCGCGGGCGCGGAGCGCGTTTGGCCGCCGAGCGCAGCGAGGGGGAGCGTAGCGGTGCCAAACGGCGAGGGCGTGGCCTCGGGCGGCGCAACACAGGTTTTGAAAAAAAAGTTGCAGTATAAACTCCAAAAAAATTTAAAAAATTTGCGGGTCTTTACGCCAAAGTCCCTGCGCACGAAAAGCACTTTGCATCACTGGACGTGCGGGGCCTTTGGCATGCG
>CAMNMI010000106.1 GCA_946544555.1 uncultured Rickettsiales bacterium | reverse complement strand
TTGGTATTCTTCTTTCCGCATTACATCGCAAAAAAATATCAACAAATTTATTTAAAATAATATTTTTTTTGATAAACTAATAGTGAATATTTATGCACAACAATAATCAGTATGAAAGCAAAACCACAGATGATATTGGTGAAAACAGACCAATACTGGCCAAAGCAAAGAAAATTGCAAAATTTAAGGAAAAATTTGGAGCATCAAGGATGATGACTGTGAGAAATGCTGTAAGTGAAGATAAACAAAATCACTATAAACGTTTTAATAAGTCAGTATAATCCACCCCCTTCACTCTGTGTACAACCTGCGCAAAGTTCTGGACGCCGCCACCTTTTCCATTGGTCTTGTCAATAATCTTTTGTGCAAAGTCCTTGCAATTTAGTGGTTTATCTCCAATTTTGCTGTCCTTCAAGCAGACAATATAGCAAAAACACTCACCATTTTTGTCCTCTGTGGAAATCATCACTGGCTTGCCTTCTTTCACCATCACACTGCGCGCAACAATTTTCACGACTTCCTGACTAATATCGCGGCCTTGCAAGTAAATCACGCCGCTCACCAGCTGTGCTGTATCTCTCATTTTAAAAACCTTTTCAATTCGCTCGCTCACAGCGGGATTTGAGGTATATTTCACCATCTCCTCCTTCATCATCTCAAACGAACTCTTCATATCGCGGAAGTTTGCAAGCACCGCACAAGCATTTTCGCCTGTCAAAGCAGTAATTCTCCGAACTCCCGAGCCAATACCCTTCTCACTTTCAATGGCAAATGCCTCAATTTCACCAGTATTTCTACAATGAATACCACCGCAAAACTCCGTTGAAATTGCACTGCCAGAGCGGTCAAAAACCCTCACAACTCGCACTTTTTCGCCGTATTTATCCTCAAAAAAGTGCAATGCATTCAATTTTTCCGCCTCACTTTTTGACATCTCCACTGCACTCACCGGCAAATAATCCGCAATCCAGCCATTTACAATTTCCTCAACTTTTTTGATTTCATCCGCAGTCATTGCTCTTGTGTTGGAAAAATCAAATCGCAAGCCGTTTTCGTCCACCTGTGAACCTTTTTGTTGCACTCCGTCGCCAAGCACCAATCTCAATGCCGATTGCAACATATGGGTCGCTGTGTGATTGTTGCCAATTCTTTTGCGAAAAGACAAACATTTAACCTCGTCGCCAACTCGCAACTCTTCTCTTGCTTTGATAGAATGTCCTATTATATCGCCCTTGAATTTTTGGGTATCAACCACAACAGACGAACCAATCACACCTTTATCGCCAACTTCACCGCCTCCGCAAGGATAAAAACAGGTTTTGTCAAGCGCCAAAAACCCCTGCTCTCCTTCTTGCAAGCCATCAACTTGTTCTCCGTCTTTTACAATAGCCAAAATTTTTGCATCGCATTCAGTCGCACCTTGATAATACAACTTTTCAGTCGCAAAATCAGTGCCATATTTTGACTTCAACTGCTCGGCAACACTGCTCCAAACCTCGTTATTCTTGGCAGAAGTCGCATCATTTTTTGCCCTGTCGCCTTTTGACCTGTCCTTCTGCTCCTGTAAATACTTCTCAAAGTCCGCCTCGTCAATCTCAATGTTGTGCTCCCGCAAAATCTGCTGTGTCAAGTCAAACGGAAAGCCGTAGGTGTCATACAGCATAAACGACAACAACCCGCCATTCAATTTACCATTTTCAAACACGATTTGGTTGTTGATTTTGATTACATTTGAATTTATCATATTACTGCTCTTTTTTACTAACTATTTCTTTTATACTACTTATACCATCTTTTAAAATGTCTGTAAATTTATGTGTTGGATCTTTTTGTAATAGAATTTTATCAAGTTCATCGCTCGGATTTCTTGTTAAATTAACAACAACGGTGCTTTTAAAAAGTTCGTCATACTCTTCGTCGCTTAAATTTTCTTTAAATTGAGTTCTATAACCAACAAAACTTTCCATTGATGTTGCTTTATGCTTGTATTCTTCTTTTGATTTAGCATATTGATTACTTTTTTGTTTTGCTGTCCACCAGATAAAGCCAAATGCTACTGCAATCGGCACACTTATGATTAAATTATGCCAATCAAAATTTTTCTCAAACAAAAAATATATCAAAAAACCCACTTCGCAGAATAAAGGAATAATTGAAATAAGAAAACTATTCCTTTCTTTTTTAGTATATTCATCTGCTGTTTCTTTAAAACTTTTAAATAAACTGCCTCCAACGGCTAAATCTTTCCAAGATTTTAAATCTTTTAATTCATTTTCTAAATTTTCTTTTATTTGTTTTGTTTCTTCTATAAGTTTTTCGTTTTCATTTTTTAAATTATTATTATTCGTTTCAAAATTTTGTTTAATATTCTCAATTTCCTGTTTTTGTTGTTCCAATTCTCTTGTAAATTCTTCTGCCAGTTCATTAGCACTTTCTAAATCAGTTTTTATTCCAGTTTCATTGTCTTTATCGATAAAATTATCATTATACCAATCGTTTATTGTATCACTTATTTTATCGCATTTTTCTATATTTTGTTTTTTTTCTATAAAACCTTGTAAAAATTTTTCTACATCATCTGTGTATAAATTTTTTAATTCTTCTCTAATACCATTAAGTATTTTTTCCGCCTCTTGTGCTTTGTTTTCTAAATTATCAACTCTTTCTTTCTTCATATTTAGATATGTTAATATAAAATTTTACTTTTCAAGTTCTTTAATCTTCCCAATCACCTCATTCAAAATCTCCATTCCTTTGTCAAGGGTT
>CAMNMI010000105.1 GCA_946544555.1 uncultured Rickettsiales bacterium | reverse complement strand
CCGCCCGAGGCCACGCCCTCGCCATTTGGCACCGCTACGCTCCGCCTCGCTCCATCCGCCCTCGCTCCGCTCGGGCTTCGCTCGGCGGCCAAATGCGCTCCGCGCCGCGCAATAAAATCAAAATGGCATAAATTAACTAAATAAACCTCTTGCAATTAAAAATTCCCACTCTACAAGCACACTGTTTTTATATTTATAGCTATGAAAATTTGTACAAAAACAATGTTGATTGAAGAGGTTGCTGCAAAAGTTGGCTGTTCAAAAGCACAATCAGCAAATTTCATTAACTCATTCTTTGAAGTTATCGTCAGCGAATTGAAACACGGTAACAAAGTTGCTGTTCCAGGCTTTATTTCTTTTGAAGTTTCAGAGAGAAAAGAACGCCAAGGTTTCAACCCATTGACAAAAAAACCAATCAAAATTGCTGCAAAAAAGGTTGCGAAAGTCAAATTGGGAAAGCAATTAAAAGAGTGCGTTGTTAGCTCAGGCAAAAAAGGCAAATAATTTTGCTAAATCAACATTTAATCATGATTGGCCCGTCAAGCTTGTTTTGGCGGGTTTTTTTGTTTTAAAAACTAATTTTCACATCAACAAAAATCTCCTTTTTGTTGCCAAAATAGAAATTTATTCTCTCCAAAATGTCTTTTTTATAGAACGCAAATTCATTGGCAAATCTTCTATCTGGCGTGGAACAATAGAGGATTTTTTGTGGAATTTTGTTGTTTTCTCCAATAATTTTTATCTGTTTTGGAAATAATTTGCCAGAAAACTCTTCTCCAACAATTTCTTGCCAGTTGGTGATAATTCGCACATCATTAAAATTTCGCCTTTTGAGTTCTTTCTCGTTTAGCAAACAAATCTTTTCACTGATTGAAAATGTGTTATAGTATCTCCAAGCTGACATGGTTAATTGTATGGGTGTTTTTTTATATTGCAAATTATTGTTGTGCGGCGCGGAGCGCGTTTGGCCGACGAGCGTAGCGAGTGGGAGCGTAGCGGTGCCAAACGGCGAGGGCGTGGCCTCGGGCAGCACAACACAAATTTTATTTTCTTTAACTTTCTTTAACAAACTTAAAAACTTGCATAAATTTTATTTTTTGATAAAATCCAACTGTTTATAGAGTTAATTATGTCAAACGCGAACGCTATTCAAGAGTATAAACCTGCCTTTACAGAGGAAGAAATGCACGAGCAATCAAAGCAGAAATTTGGTCTAACAGATAAGGATATTGATGAAATTCTTGTATTCATTGACGAGTTTGATGAGGCAGCAAAAGGCGTTCCAGAAAACCCAGAATACGAGGACATGAAGCCAGTGGTTGACAGTGGAAACAAAATCCCATCACACTGTGGCTTTATGATTATGTCGTATTACGCCAACAGAAATGGTGATGATGCATTGGTATCACTTTTGAAGAAGACATATATGCTTTTCAAGTCATTGGAAGAGGAAGACCCAGAGAGCACAAAGACAACCGATTTATATGAAACAGTTGCCTGCATCATTTTGTTCTCACCACACAGAGTTATCAGAAAATTCATCCAACAGGATTTTGCAATGGCACAAGATGTCTTGGCAAGAATGCGTAAGCGTCCTTCAACAGCAGCAGTATTTATGTCATGCATGGCCGAGTTGTTTATCTCTACAAAAAATGACACAAAATATTCATTGGAGATTACAAAAACATTCCAAGCAATGATTGACTTCTTGCGCGAGAAAAACGGCATTACAGCAGAAGTTCCAGATGCATTGGCACCAAATTTTAATGACTTGCGCGACATTATGTCAGATTACATTGATGCAGGAAATAAGAAGGAGAGCTTGAAGAATATCAACAAATTAATTAACAAAAAGGCAGATGTTGGTCAGGCATTCCTTGATTGGATTTTTGAAAACCCATCATGCGCATTTGAGGTCATTAAAAAGACAGACACATTCACAGAGGATTTGATTGAAATTTTCTTCCACCAGATGAAAGTTCAATATATTGCAGAGATTGTCATGTTGTTGGGAACATGCTACGTTAGCGACATGAAGTGGAACAAGGCATTGCAATACATAATGTCAACATATAACTTTGCAGATGCGGCCAATGCTGCTGACAGGTTGTTTGGTATCATTAAACGCGGTGGATTGACACATTATGGTATTTTGTTGAGACACCCAGAATTGTTGCCACAAATTCCATTGTCAGAGGGCTCTCAGATTAATGACGGAACAGTCCAGATGATAAGGAAGATTTCATCGGTTGCAAACAACTTGACAGCGGATATTTCGGAAAAGAGTATGTCAATCACGATTGCTCCATTGGGACGTTCAAGAATTTTCCAAGATATTTGCGACATGTTAGAAGGAGTTGACAACGATGATGAAGAAGGCGGCGGCGGATTTGCAGCAAAGTTGAGAGACAAAGATGTCATCAAAAAGATTAGAGAAAGTGGAATTTCTTACTACGCAGTTGACCAGTATTGTGGTTCAGAGAGCGTTGCAATTTTGAACGCCATGACAGAAGTTGCACAGGCAAATCCAAACATTGAAGACCAATCTGCTTACATCACAGAGGTCTACAAAAAAGCCGTTTTGAAATACGGTATTATTGTAACATTGCCATATTTCACAGAGTTCTGCAATATCATCTTGTCAAAGTTGATTAGCGACAGTGAGGAAGATAATGATGAGGATTACGAGGAGATTAATGATGCTGACATCAACACAGCTGCGGCAGCCGATGCAAATGCAGGTGCGGCTTCAAGTGATGCTGATTTGTTGCAAGGATAGTCGCGCTGGGCGGAGCGCATTTGGCCGCCGAGCGGAGCCCGAGCGCAGCGAGGG
>CAMNMI010000104.1 GCA_946544555.1 uncultured Rickettsiales bacterium | reverse complement strand
CCTAAAAAATGAGCCAGCAACCTTTTTGAAGGACATGACGAATATCAAATCCAGCTTCGGAATTGTTGACGTTGACTGCAAATGCGAAACAGCCGAACCAAACCTCTTTGCCATTGGTGATTGCTGTAATTATGATGGTAAATTGAAGAATATTCCTATTGGTTTCAGTGAGGCAATCAAGTGCTTTACGGAAATTTGTGCGCGCGAAAAAAATGGTATAAACATGTATGGAAAATCAGCAAAACAATGAAACAAAATTGGTAGAAACAGAGAATGCTTATTTGAATATCAAAATAACAGCTTTTGGCAAGGAGCGCTTGGAAATAGTGGAGGCAAAGACATATCAATATTTGATAGAAGATAAAAAGAAAAGGGAGTTTTTGGATGCTTTATCGTCTTTGACAATCAGTGAAAATGTTGAGGTAAAGTATGATAATTTTTCATACAAAAGCAACAAAGTTTATGCACAAGATTTTCAAAACAATTCACTGTTTTTATCATATCCGCCGTGTATAGATGACAATTTAACACCAAAGCAACAATTGAAAGTTTTTTCACTCATGCATGCTGGATATGACTTGTCCGAGGCAGCTATTATGTCTTTTGGGCTAAAAGAAATTGAAAACACAAAAATAAAGTATCTCACTCAAAATCAGCAGAAAATGGTTTATCTTGCCAGCACCATTGCATGTCCATCTATAATTTGGTTCGTTGACATTAGGTTGGTTGAAAATCTCTCAAACGAGCAGAGGTATTACATCAACAACGCGATGAGTATTAGGTTGAAGCATGGTGGCGCGATAGTGATTTATTGAATTAAAACTCTTCATTATATTTGTTGAGCGAAGCGAAGTTGTATTTTTTTTTCTCATAACTTGTCAGAGTGCGAACAAGAGCTGATATAGCGCGGAGATTAAAACTGCGTGTGTATGGCTTATGGCGACACAACTAAAAAAGAAAACCCCGCAACCAAGTGCAGGGCTCTTTCACTAACAATAAAATTAAATTATTTCATTGGTTTATCCATTGGACCTTTTGGACCTTTTTCAAAGTGTTGCTCAAAATGTTTATGCATCATTTTTGGATCCATGCTGGCATATTTCATCATCTTGCGTAACTGGTGTTCACCAAGCTTTTTCACAAATGCTTCATGAACGACGCATGGCGCTGTAAATTTAACAACCACAAAAGAAATAAATGCCGTGCAGACAACATACGCAACAAATTTGCAGATTTTGCACTTTTTTGCGCAACAGCAACCTTTTTCACAACAGCCCTTTTCACAGCAATTTTTGTTGTAGCAACAACCTTTTTCAAATTCACTTGTCATAAAAACAAACAACTAAAACAATTCTAAATAATCGCTTTTTTTCAAATGTCAAATGAAATTTAATAATATCAATTAAAAGTTGTAAAATGCTATAATAAAACATCCAATTTCAACCTTGACACTTACAATAACGCATGAATTTTTCTACCATGGATGACAACATAATCTCCACATTTGGATGCCGCATGAATGCCTTTGAGAGCCAGTATATTCGGAGCATTTTGGAGAAACTTCACATGAAAAAATACATTATCGTCAATACTTGCACAATAACAGCTGAGGGAGAGCGTCAATGTCGCCAAGAATTGCGGAAATTGAAGAAGCAAAATCCTGATTTTCACCTGATAATTACTGGTTGCGCTGGGCAGTTGCATGGAGGACTTTTTGCATCAATGCCAGAGGTTGATTTTGTAATTGGCAATGAAAATAAACTAAAAGATGATGTCTATTCAAAGATTGACAAATATTTTCAAGATTTAGCCAGCGGAAAACCAGTTGACAAGAGTGCCATTCAAGCAGCTATTTATGCCGACTGCATCCCTGAAAATGCTTACTTGAAATGCAAGAATGACTTTGAGCTCATTGACAATTTTAGTGACAGAAGTCGCGCTTTTGTGCCTATTCATACGGGTTGCAACCACTTTTGTGCCTTCTGCATCGTGCCATTCACGCGTGGCAAATTTTGCAGCTATGCGCCAGAATATATCGTAAATCAGGTCAGAAAATTTAATGAAAACGGTTATCATGAAGTTGTCCTGACTGGCATTGACATCACCGACTTTGGCAAGGATATTAGAGGGCAGAATGCGGTTGACACACTTGGCAAATTGTGTAAGTCCATTTTGAAAAATACGAAGATTGAGCGCCTGCGTTTGTCCTCTGTTGATGTGGCTGAAATAGACACCGACATCATGGATTTGGTCGCCAACGAGCCGCGGTTTATGCCGTATTTTCATATCAGTTTGCAGTCTGGAGATGACAATGTTTTGAGGCGTATGCGCCGTCGTCACAGAGCCGCAGATGTTTATCAATTCTGCAATGAGGTTTTAAAATATCGTCCTGACGCGGCCTTTGGAGCGGACATAATCACTGGTTTTCCGGGTGAAACGGAGGAGGAATTTGCGAATTCTCTTGCCATGGTTGAGCGCGCGCCAATTTCATATGTGCATGCGTTTCCGTATTCAAGGAGGGAAAAGACGCTGGCCTATTTGATGGATGACAATGTGCCAAAGCAAGTAAAAAAAGAGCGTTTGCATAAACTTATTGACGCTGGTGAGAGGAACTTGCAACGGCTTTACAAGAGTATGGATGGCCGCACATGGAGTGTAATTATAGAGCATAACGGCATTGCCAGAGCCGAGAACTTTGCACAGATTGAGATTGATGATACATTTGAGCCGGGAACGCTGACTAAAATGAAGGTAGCTTTTGATGGGAAGAGATTGGTTGTAAATAAATCAATATAATAAATAATATGATTGTTTTTTTTACGCGGCCACAGGCCTTGACTTGTCAAGGGCTGAGGCGGTCTGCAGCGGCCACGCATGCCAAAGGCCCCGCACGTCCAGTGATGAAACTTGCTCTACGTGCGCAGGG
>CAMNMI010000103.1 GCA_946544555.1 uncultured Rickettsiales bacterium | reverse complement strand
AACATCGGATTTAAAGGTCAAGTAGTAACATGGTTTAACTGAAATAAAGGTCGGCGAAGCTTATAAAACATCGGATTTAAAGGTCAAGTAGTAACAAATCTTGATTTTCTAAAATCTCATCCTTCTTATAAAACATCGGATTTAAAGGTCAAGTAGTAACATGAATACCAATCACTCGTCATCTGCCTCCCTTATAAAACATCGGATTTAAAGGTCAAGTAGTAACACCAGCCACGGTGCCTGTTTGCCGTCAAGGCTTATAAAACATCGGATTTAAAGGTCAAGTAGTAACAACTTCGGGCTTGCACTTGCAAACAACTCTGTTAAAAAACATCGGATTTAAAGGTCAAGTAGTAACATTGCGGAGGTGTCAAGTTTTGAGTTGTCTGTTAAAAAACATCGGATTTAAAGGTCAAGTAGTAACATCTTCCGCGCTGACATTATTGTCTTTGCGTTAAAAAACATCGGATTTAAAGGTCAAGTAGTAACCGGAACCAGTCATTATAAATATAAAAAAGGAATTTTAGTAATATTGAATTTAATTGCGTGAAGTTTATTTCCCATAATATTTATTATACGCAAAATATTAATAAAAAAAGCGATTAAAATCACTTCTTCTTTACTGTCTTTTTTACCTTCTTCCCCTGCGCCACGATGGCTTCCTTTGCCTTTTCAAGCGTGATTTCATGGTAAGGTTTTTCTTTGTAGGAATAAAACTTTTTGTCGCAAAGCACATATGGCCCAAACTTGCCGTTGTTGGTTGAAATTTCATTGCCATTGTCATCTTGCCCAAGTTTGAGCGGCAACGAGAGATAGAAATCCAAAATTTCAGGCGTAATCTCGCCATCCGGCAAGCTGCTGCGCTTGATTTTTCCGTCCTTGTTGTATTCACAATAGCGCCCGTATGGCCCTTTTTTTATTACGACTTCGCCGTAGATTTTGTGGTTCATTGTCTGGTTCTCACCGCTTGACGAGTGCTCTGAGCGGCCTTCCAGTGGCATTGCATAGTTGCAATTTGGGTAATTCATGCAGCCAAAAAAGCACCCTGCTCTACTGCTTTTCAGGCTAATTTTTCCGCCGCATTTTGGACACTTTCTTGCTTCCTCAGAGCCCAAGAAATAGTCACCAAAAATGTCATTGAGAGGTTTGAAAATCGTATCAAAATCTGTCTTCATGATGTCCTCAACATTTTTGTGAAACGGCGTCCAGAAATCGGTCAAAAACTTCAACTTTTCCAGCTTTCCATCGGAGATAATATCCAAATCCTCCTCCAACTTTGCGGTATAGTTATACTCCACATATTTCGTAAAAAACTGTTTCAAAAACACACTCACGACAATGCCACGCGATGTCGGAATAAACTGGCGCTTTTCAATTTTCACATACTCCCTGTCCTGCAAAATTGAGATAATTGTTGCATACGTAGATGGCCTTCCAATGCCATAACTTTCCAGTGTTTTAATGAGCGAGGCCTCTGTATAACGCGCCGGCGGATTGGTAAAATGCTGCTCTTTTTTTGTGGTCTTAACACTCAAAATATCGCCAATTTTCATGTCTGGAATGAGCTTATCGCTGTCATCCTCGTCGCCAACCTCGTAATTCTCGTTTTTGATATTATAAACCGCGAGATAACCGTTGAATTTCAACTGGCTGCCGTTCACGCGAGCGAGCGCTGTGTTTGCGCCCTCTTTGGTCTCTAAATCAATGGTCTGGCGAGCAAAAATGGCTGGCATCATTTGGCACGCAATAGTGCGCTTCCATATCAAATCATACAGCCGCGTGGCATCTTTTTCAAGCTTTGCAGCCAGCTTTTCAGGCGTATTCTCCATGTGTGTCGGGCGAATTGCCTCGTGAGCCTCCTGCGCATTTTTCTGCTTTGTTTTATACGCAATGGCCTTCGCTGGCAGATAATTAGTGCCAAAACGTTGTTTAATGATCTCCCTGATGCCTGAAATAGCCGCGCCGCTCAGGGTCATTCCATCAGTTCTCATGTAGGTTATCAGCCCCTGCTCGTATAAATGCTGGGCGATTGTCATGGTTTTCTTACTTGAAAAGCCCAATTTTCGCACCGCATCCTGCTGCAAAAGCGCTGTCGTGAACGGCGGATAAGGATTTTGTTTGACATCTTTTGTCTCGTTTTTAATAACTTTGAACTCCCCTGCCGACTTGATGCGTTGACAAATATCCTCCGCTGTGGCCTCATTTTTAGGGTAATCAACATCAAATGTTTTGTCGTTAAACTTAACCACGCGCGCGTCAACCTTCTCATTTTTGGTAGTTTGCAGACAACAATTTATCGTCCAATATTCCTCTGGAACGAACTTTTTTATCTCAAACTCACGGTCAACAATCATGCGAAGTGCCACCGACTGCACGCGCCCTGCCGACTTGGCTCCGGGGAGTTTTCTCCACAGCACCGGCGAGAGGTTAAAACCTACCAAATAGTCCAAAGTTTGCCGTGATTGCTGGGCGTCAACGAGATTATTGTCAATTTTTCGTGGATTTTCCAGTGCGTTCATGATTGCGTTTTTCGTGATTTCTGTGTAAGTAATACGATAAAACTGCGACGGCTTGGCCACTTTTTTAGCCGTCAAAACCTCATACAGCGACTGCGCTATGGCCTCCCCTTCCCTATCAGGGTCGCTTGCAAGATAGATTTTCTCACAGTTTTTAGCCAAATCACAAATCTTTTTCACCTGCGGTTTTGACTTTGCAATTATCTGATAATTCAACTTAAAATTGTGCTCCACATCAACCCCATCATTCTTCTGCAACAACTCGCGGATGTGCCCTATTGAAGCTATCACCTGATAGTTTTTTCCCAAATATTGTCCTATCGTTTTTGCTTTTGCCGGCGACTCCACTATAAAGAGGTTCATATCTGTTGCGTCCGCGCACTGTGGAATTGAAATTGTAAAAAGCAAGCATCTCGCAAATCGCACTCCAAACCCTCTTGACATTTCCAATTCTTCCCCTATACTCTCTTTGTTTAATAGCTATTTTGTTTATATGAAACTTATTAATTATTATATTAATATTAT
>CAMNMI010000102.1 GCA_946544555.1 uncultured Rickettsiales bacterium | reverse complement strand
AAAGGCAGACAGCGCGCGCAATTATCTAACCTCAAAGGCACTCAGAGAGTGGGCGGATATGATGTGTGAGCAAGGCACTGCCGCACGCACCATTGATGAGAATTGTAAACTTATAACAAAACTCATTAATGACTACCTTAGCATCAAATATGACTTGGGGCGCGTGGTATATAAAAATATCTCCCACAAGGTAGATGGAGGCAAACGCACTGAGGTAACAGAAGAGGAATTGCAGACGCTTGAAATGGCGCAAGACCTCAATGTTAAGGAAACGGAGACAAAGGATTTATTTATGATGCAGTGCCTTACGGGTGTGCGCGTCTCAGACCTGCCCAAACTCTTTTCTAAGGACTATGTAGAGGGAGCAGAGGACGGAGTTAAAACGCTGACAATTGAGACAAAGAAAAATGAAATAAGCGCGTATATTATAGTAAATGAGAAAATAGAAACTCTAATGCGGAAGTATGAGGGTAAACGTTTTAAGCACTTGCAGCCAAAAGAAGCAAAGTCATTTGAAAACAAATATAACAGGGCATTGAGAGCGTTGTTTGCCAAGTGTGGCATTAATAGGGAAATAACATATAAAGAGCAAAAGGGGAAAAAGGTTAATGAGGTAACGGGAAAATTATGCAACCTCATTACGTCACACTTTGCGCGCCACACATTTATAACGCAGAAAAGCCGTGAGGGGTGGGACGCTGACAAACTGAAGTTCTGCACAGGCCACACAAGTGACAAAATGATAACTGAGATATACTCACACTTGTCAAAGGCTGAGAATGATGACAAGAACAGGAAACAAGTAGTAGAAGAGTACAAGCGTGTGCAAGGTGTGGCAACACAGGAACAAAGCGCACAGGGCGCAACGGACATTATAAAGGAGAAGAAAAGCGTGTTGGCATTTCTTGGCGCGCCCGCTGATGAGTTTATAGACGTTGAGGATATTGACACCTTGGATAACCTCATTTTCCGCAAGTATGAAAAGCGGTTATTTGCGCAAGGTGTGCCCGTGGAAAAGATAAAAGAGATATATAACGGTGCCGGAACCGTCAAGGACAAAAAAAAGGTGTTGGACTCTTTGAAAAAGGAAATGGAAAACGCAAGCGTCTAAGTGACTTAACAAGGACTTTAATAACCCATTTCAAGGGCATTGGGGACGTTAAAAACTCAGTGCCTTGTATTTTTATTTCAGATTTTTAATAACTCAGCAGGGGGCATTTTATGGGTTGTTTCACGGGGAGAAAAAAGTGTCTTTGAAATTTTTATTATTAAAATGTGATACTTTTTGAAAGTTCCATATATTTATAAATAAATAAGAATGATAACTAACTAACAATATGGTAAAAGGAACAAGGCATAACGCAGAAACACTCAATAAAATAAGTAAGGGGGTAAAAAGGTATTATGAGAATGAGACACCCTTCCAAAGAGAGTTAAGAATAAGCAAACTAAAGCAAAGGAAGTTTATTGAGAAGACTCTATATGAGAAATATATGAGTAAGTAAATAAGTAAAAATTTCATATTATTAAGTGAAACGGGACGCATTGCAAGGCGGTTGGTACTTGTTTTCCCCTAAATGTTTTCAGGCATCATTTGCCCGTCTCACTTTTCTTTTTAACAATAAAAACGTTTGGGATTTGTAATAATTTTATAAACATTTGGGAAAATGGAAAACACATTTCTATGCTCAATCTCAACGGAGAGCATTGAGGACAAAGACACAAGCATTTGGAGTTATTTGCAGTATGAGACACGGGAAATAACTACAAGTGAACTTATGCAGGCTATTGAGGACAAACGCGCATTTGCGGGGGTGTTCAATAAGAGAGAATTCACGCAGAAAGATAAGACAATAGGGAATTGGAAGCAAACTAACATCATACCCGTGGACTTTGACAACAGGAAAATGACGTTTGATGAATTTGCAAAGATGACAGAGACAGCGGAACGGCTAAAGCCTACCATTATATATAACACTCAGAATGACGGGGTAAAGGGCAACAGGTACAGGGCATTATATATATTGAACGCGCCCGTTACAGAGGTTGAAACATATAAACGCTGTTATGATAAAGTAGTGAGCCATTGGGAGAGAGTAACGGGAGAGAAAAACAAAGACAATTGCGGGGGTGTTGTCACTCAAAGTTTTGCGGGCGCAAAGGACAAAGTTATTTATTATGGTGTCACCTATGACGTTAAAGACTTATTGGGGGACGGTGAGGAACACAGGCAGAGCGTTGAGAGAGAGCGCGCAGATATTGAGAGAAAACCGTTTTTAAATGACTTTTTCAAGTTGAGTGTTATTGACGTGATTGAGAAGTATATTGGCATATATCCAAGCATTGAGAGCACTCCGTTAACACAGGCAGATGAGGAACAGGCATTTATATTAATTCCTGATGATTATATGCAGATAAAAAGGTATTGGTTTCAGTCTGAGGACGTTGTAAGGGGCAGCACATACACCCAAATAAGAAAGATAAGAGACGGACAGCACAGGCGCAAGAAGTTGTTTATTAATGCCATTATAAGACGCTTAATAATGCCCTCAATTAGTTTTAATCATCTCCTTTTTAATCTCTTATATGAGTTTCATTTTTATATGATTAATGACGGCAACACAATAACGCGGAAAGACATTTATAATATAGCATTGAGGGCATATAAAGCGGACTTGTCACAGTATGAGGAAATAAGGGAGAGACAGAAGAAACACAAGTTTATTGTTAACACCGCATATTGCATAAAGCACGGCATCTCAAAGAACGCGGCAAAGCGCATTGCCATTATGCAGATGAATGATGCAAGGATAGGAGAATGTTATGATTTTTTGAAAACAGAAAAAGAGAATTTGCAGACATTGTGGGACAACGGCATTAATATATCTCCAAGGACACTAAAAAGGTGGAAAGAGAGAAACGGGTTAACAAAGAAAAGGAATAGTAAAATAATGAGTTAACAGGGTAAGAGTAATAAGATAATGAGATGGCAGGTAACAGGTAACAGGATAATGAGTAAAAAAGATAATAGGATAACGGGATAATGAGATATAGAGTTAACAGGGGACAGGGGAAAAAGTGCCATAGAGAATCATAAAGAGAAGAAGAAAAA
>CAMNMI010000101.1 GCA_946544555.1 uncultured Rickettsiales bacterium | reverse complement strand
AGCTGGTTTGTCGGACGAGCAACGCGAGGAGATGACAAACCGCGAGGGCGTGGCCACGGGCGGCGCAACACGACTTTTCTGATTTTCACTTGACAATAACAATGCTTGCTTTACAAACAGGTGTAGGGCGAATGGCCGAGTGGTCAATGGCAGCTGACTGTAAATCAGCCCGCGTAAAGCGTTCGAAGGTCCGAATCCTTCTTCGCCCACGCTGCAACTTGCATATTATTTTTCTGCTTTAAACATCCGCAAAAGCTATTTATGCACAGATTTATAACAATACTGTTTGGTATTTTGTTATTATCTGGAACAGCCATCATTGCAAGCATCATGCCATTGGGTTTTTTAGGCAACATCATGGTGCAGAAGATGCAAAAAATGGAAATCACCCTTGATGATAGTTCAACGTGGACTTTCCGTCTATTAGGCATGAAGGCAGTAGCCGGAGATGTACGATTTAATACTACCATTGATGATGTCAAATTTGAAGGCAGCGGTGAGAATATTGTTTATGGCGTAATCAGTAAAAAAGCATCAATGGATAGGTTGTCGCTGGATATAACTGTGCCATATAGCAAGAATTTTGATGATGTAATCAAAGATGTTTTCCAGAAGGTAAATGGAAATATCACCTATTCATTCAAGGCCAAGCGACTGATTTTGAATATTTATATCAACAATGAGAATAGTGATAAAAAGCTGTATGATGAGATAATTATCAACAATTTTGAGACAACAAAAACAAAAAAATATATTAAATACATGGCAGATTTGAATATAGATGGGGAACGGCAAATGAACCTGTTTTTTTCAATAGACAGACCAAACAAACCAAATTTTGAAGTCAATGGCAAGATGAATAACGGCAATCTGGTTTGCTATATGTATAATGCAAGGTATAATAGTAACTTTTCGTGCAGTATAAATAGTGTTGCCCGTCTGATGAGCGACCTTGGAATTCACTTGGAAAATGACTTTTTTAGGCATATTTTCACCAAAACACTAAAAATAAACGGAAAGATGGACAACAAAGCCGATGGTATTGCAAAAGTGTATGGAAATATTAATATCAGTGGCGACAGTGGAAAGTTTGAATATAACGCAATAAAACACAATTTGCAGATAGATTTTGACAAGCTGAATTTGGATAATTCTGTCACGGAAGATTTTGACGAAGATGAGAATGAAAAAGACAATGACATTGGCCTGACAAAAGAGGAACAAGCTATGCTGATGAGTGGTAAGGGAGGACAGATTTTGTTGCACTCATTTGATGAGATTTATGCAAAAGTCAATTCACTTGAAAAGGTGGCAAACTTCATGTTTAGCACCACGCATTCTGCTGAATTGAATTCCAGCATCAATATAAATGAAATCAAACTGAATGATGTGAATATCAACAATTTGAAGCTATTTGCAGCCAAAAAAAAGAACAATTATGTCTTCAATGCATTTGAAATGAGCGCAATGTTTGGCGGGAATAATGCTTTACAAATCAAGAATACTCCAAACCAAATTGGAAATTTCGTTGTTGTTGGAAAAGATATTGGTATTCTCAAAAAAGTGTTGAATTCTAAATATATCTCACCAAATTTGCACTCTAACAACTATATTTTCCGAGGTGATTTGCAAATGTCCGCCAATGGATTTAAATTGAAAAATTTGAACGGTTTTGTAGACAAACGCAATGTGTTGAACTATGATAACGAATTGACATATGACATAGTAAAAAAGAGGACGGTCAAGAGTGAGAGATTAAAAATCAGTGGAATAAATATTGATAATTACTTCAACATGCCGGAGATTTATAGGGCGCAATATAATAGTTTTTTTGCGCGTCAGTTGTCTGATAAACAGGATGCAGTTTTGTGGAAATGGATGTTTGAAAAGGATAATTCAGAAAACGAGGGCGATGACATAAAACAGAGGATATTCCTCAACAATGTAAGCTATGGTGGTCGCTTGATTGAAGCATTTCTGGTTGATAAATCAGAGAAGAAAAACTACCTCCGCACAGAGATTGTGATTAACTCACCGGCTATAAACGGCAGCTTGGATTTCAGTGTCAAGAACACATCGGAGGATAGATATTCAATATTCGGAAACTTGCAGGCCACAAAGATTGATTTGTCGGACATCACGCATTTTGAGTTGGATTACGCCACGGCCACGCACTCCACATTGAAGCAAACATTTTATGACGACCATGACTATAATATTCCATCAATGTTGGGGATAAATGGTAAAATGGATATAGATATAAAATCACTAAAAACAAAGAATAAAATACCAATAGACAACATCAATGGAGCGCTAAACATGGGAGATGGGATGATTAGCACAAAGAATTTCAAATTTAACATGAAAGGTGGAGAAATTTTAACAGATGGAAGTTTGTCATTGCGCGGCAAACCAGCATTTCAAGCGGGTATATCAATGTCAGGGCTGGACTTAAAACAGGTGCTCGGGAACTCACTGGAAGGTTATCTCTCCATCCAAGGAACAATCTCATCATATGGCTTCAATCCAGTAAAATTCATAGACGGTCTTGACGGCAAGGGTATTGTCATTATCCAGAACTTGAAAATACCAAACTTTGACTTGCTGAATGTCAGTAGCAATATCATACAAAATGGTATAAAAGAAGGCAAGGACTACAAAAAAGACATCGCCAAGAATAGTATCATCTTCCCAAAAGTGACCGGCAATTTATTGCTGATAAATGGACTTCTAAACGGTGATGCAACGTTTAGCAGAGAGCTCGTTTCAGGCAGTGTGGAGTATGAATACAAGCTGTTTGAGGGCTTTCTTACGAAGTTGTCTGGCAGTTTTGCATCAATGATGGTGCGCAAAAAGTTTGAAGAGCCGTTCGTGATTTACACTCCAATCGCATGCAGTGGGATTATCACAGCTCCACAATGCATGGCAAAATGGGAGCAATTTGACAAGGTTGTGGAGGATGCAATTAATCTAAAAAAGAAGGAGGAAGAGGAGGAAGATATTTCTTGACTTTTATTTTCAGCGTTTAATCGCTCTGTTGATTATGTCAAAAGTTAAATATTCAAAATTTCGTTTGAGCCGCAGGGTCGGTTTTAGTATTCACGGACACCCACAAGATGCAATAAATTTCAGGAATTACTTCTGCGGTCAGCACGGACAAACAAGCATCC
>CAMNMI010000100.1 GCA_946544555.1 uncultured Rickettsiales bacterium | reverse complement strand
ATTAATAAGTTTCATATAAACAAAATAGCTATTAAACAAAGAGAGTATAGGGGAAAGAGAGATAAATGTCAAGAGTGTTTGAAATGTGCTTGACAATTAAATTTCCATTTCTACAAGCAGGCACTTGATGTAATTTTATTTTTTTTATTATTATGGCAAAAGAAGCGTTTAACAGAAATAAGCCACACGTCAACATTGGAACAATCGGACACGTTGACCATGGTAAAACAACATTGACAGCTGCTATTACAGCAGTTTTAGCTCTGAAAGGTATGGCCGAAAAAAAGGCATACGACCAAATTGACGGAGCACCAGAGGAAAAAGCTCGTGGTATTACAATTAATACAGCTCACGTTGAGTATGAGACAGAAGCTCGTCACTACGCCCATGTTGACTGCCCAGGACACGCAGACTACGTAAAGAACATGATTACAGGTGCTGCACAGATGGATGGTGCTATCTTGGTTTGTAGTGCCGCTGACGGTCCTATGCCACAGACACGTGAACACATTTTGTTAGCACGTCAGGTTGGTGTCCCTAAGATTGTCGTTTTCTTGAACAAAGCTGACCTTGTTGACGACGAGGAAATGATTATGCTTGTTGAGGAGGAAATCAAAGATTTGTTGAAAAAATACGGCTTTGATGGCGACAACACACCTATCATCAAAGGTTCTGCTCTGAAAGCTTTGGAGAACCCGGATGCTGCCACCAATCCATACGCACAAGGTATTCTTGACTTGATGAAAGCGGTTGATGACTACATTCCAACACCAGAGCGTGATGTTGACAAACCATTCTTGATGGCTGTTGAAGATGTATTCACAATTTCTGGACGTGGAACAGTCGCAACAGGACGTATCGAAAGAGGTGTCGTCAAGTTAAACGAAGAGGTTGAATTGGTTGGTATTCACGAAGAAAGCAAGAAATCAGTTGTCACAGGAATTGAAATGTTCCGTAAATCACTTGACGAAGGTCGCGCTGGTGATAACGCAGGATTGTTGCTCCGTGGTATTGACAAGAAGGATGTTGAGCGTGGTATGGTTATCGCAAAACCAGGTTCAGTCACCCCACACACAGAGTTTGAGGCTGAAATATACGTTTTGAAACAAGAAGAAGGTGGAAGACACACCCCATTCTTTACAAAATACAGACCACAGTTCTACTTCCGCACAACAGATGTTACAGGTGAAATCACATTGCCAGCAGGCAAGGAAATGGTTATGCCGGGCGACAACGTGACAATCAGCGTAAAGTTGATTTCACACATTGCAATGGAGCAGGGACTTCGTTTTGCTATCCGTGAAGGTGGTAGAACAGTTGCTTCTGGAGTTGTATCAAAGATCATAAAATAAGGTTGGATATAAAATAAAATTATGTCTAACCCTTGGGATGATCTTGAAAATTCAAGTGAAAACAAGAGAAAAAGAGGTGCTTCTTCTGACAAAAAATCGGAGGAAGCACAATCTTCTTCAAAAAGCGACAATGATATTTTTGGCAGGTCATTTTTTAAAGAAGATAAGTCCGACAATGACTTTTTCGGTGGCTTTTTTAGTAATCTCTTGAGAGGTAGCAATAATAAAAAAGAAACCATAATTGAAAAAATAGAAACATTCAGTAACTTCAAACTCTTCATGATCGGATGTGCCGTGATGCTTGTGCTGTGGCTGGTGAGCGGTTTTTACGTTGTCCGTCAGGAGGAAAATGGAATTGTCATGCGCTTTGGAAGATATGTCCGCGATGCCGAGAGCGGTTTGCATTACCATGCGCCCTACCCTATTGAAGAGGTAATAAAAGAGGCCACAACGCGCGTTCGAGTGCTAAAAATCGGCGGCGAAGATGTCTCTGATACAAAACTCGGCGAAGGTTGGGCTCTGACTGGCGATGAGAATATTGTTAACTTGGAGTTAAACGTCCAGTGGAAAATTGATGATTTGAAAAAGTTCGTTTTCAGTGTCCGCGACCGCGAGCAAACAATTTACGATGCAACGCAAAGCGCTATCCGTGAGGTTGTCAGCAAGCGCAAACTAGCTTCAATACTGACTTCCGACCGTGGCGACATTGAAGAGGAGACAAAAAAACTGCTCCAAGACATGCTGAATTCCTACGACATTGGTGTCAGCGTGTTGCTGGTGCAGATGTTGAAAATTGATCCACCCGCACAGGTAATTGACAGCTTTCGCGATGTGCAAACTGCGCGCGTGGACAAAGAAAGTGAAATTAACAAAGCTTATAAATATAAGAACGATATTCTGCCAAAGGTGCGAGGCGAAGCGGGCAAGATTTTAGAGGACGCGCAAGGTTATGCCATCTCGGTCGTTAATCGCGCAAAAGGTGATGCCAGCAGGTTCAATCAGGTGTATGAGCAATACAAATCTGCGCCATTCGTGACCCGCAAAAGAATGTATCTGGATACAATGGAAGAACTCTTTGGCAAGAACAAAATGATGATTGTGGACGAGAACGTCAAGAACGTTTTCCTTGATGGGAAGTATATCAATAACGAGGAAAAGGCGGCTGTCGACAGTGGCGATGATGAGTAATATGACAATCAAACTCGGGGTTTACCAGCATCACAAGGGGATGAAATACAGAGTGCTTGGCTTAGCAAAGCACAGTGAAACTCTGGAAGATTTGGTTGTATATGAAGCGCTATATGACAATAAACTCAGTAAAATCTGGGTGCGTCCACTAGAAATGTTTCTTGAAAAGATAGAAAAAGACGGCAAGCTCATCAACAGATTTGAGTTCGTTGGAGATGACAATTAATAATCAAGTTTGTTGCGCGGCGCGGAGTGCGTTTGCTGGACGAAGCGGAGCCCGAGCGGGAGCGAGGGCGGATTGAGCGAGGAGGTGAAAAACCGCGAGGGCGTGGCCTCGGGCAGCGCAACAAACAAAAATAATTAATCACCCTCATCATTCATGCGGTTGACATATTTCACATATCCACGGTTTTTGAGGTCTGGTTTGAGTGCAACATGCATGCGCCCATCAGCAATGGCGATATTCATAATACGCTCGCGGGCACCAGTTTTGAGCTCTCTAAAATTACTGAACTTATGCAGCTTTGTCCACTTAATTTTCAGCCCAATTTTACTGAACTCATCACGAATAATCGGTATTATACGAAAGCAACCCTTGCCAGAAAAGGCCATGTCATCAATCCAGTTGGTG
>CAMNMI010000099.1 GCA_946544555.1 uncultured Rickettsiales bacterium | reverse complement strand
ATATCTTTATAATCATCAACAGATTTGAAATTCTTAATATTGAATCTCTATAAAGATAATTTATCTAATTCTTCATTGGTTTTTTCTCCGTTATTAAACCATTGAATTTGTGGAATTTTTATTTCTATAGGTTTCATAAAATAAAAAATGTTGTTATTAAATATTTTAATAACAACATCATAAATAGTTTTTTTACAAAATTATAATTTCAATTCTTGTGAATTTAAAAGATTTCGCATATCCAATTTTCCAGTTAAATATTTAATTGGCCAACTACAACCAAATCTGCCACAATGGATTACAGTGTCACATGGATTTACTATTGAGTTCCATTTTTCAATCTTTTTCCAATCAGGCAATTCTTGAAAATCCCCTGCATCATATTCACCATTGCTATTTTCTATAAAATTTTCATCAAAATCTGTATTGGAAATTGTATATGTTTGCGGCTGGTGTTCACACATTTCAATATATGTTTTTAATGCATCTATGCATTCATCTAATGTATGGTAAACTTGCCAGCCAAATATAGTATTTTTATATTTTCTTGCTTTATATTCAAAATACTCTCTACCCGGAAAATTATCATTTACTCCAAGAATAATTCGCTTTTCTCTACCAAGATTTTCTCCTAATTCAAATCTGGTAGTTTGTGCGTATGAACGTCCCTCTACATGTTCAACTTCTTCCGGAATCCAAAACAATATTATATTAGATGTGCGTAAAGCTTGAGTTTCCCATTCCATTTGATCTTTATGGGTTTGATCATTTAATTCAACTCCGTCATTTCTACGCGGACAAAACCAGACCACATTATCTAATTCAGGAAGAGTAAATTGCCATTTAGGCGCGCCTTGAATAGGACCGGCTAAAAATACTTTCCATTTGTCATTATGTCCTGAAAAATCATTTGGTGCAGTAATTATCATATTTAAAATTTCATTCCGTTTAACATTTCTTTAATCTTAATCTTATCTTTAATTGCATATATAATGTTATCTATTGTTGAAATAGTTTCTTTTATAAATGCATTCTGACTAACTAACAAATCAATTAGTTCTTTTTTGTCTTGCAAATCAACTTCAACCTGTCTTGCAATAGATTGATCTGTAGTGAATCTCATTCCATTATAACCGTTGATTTTGATATTATTAAACATTGTATTATATGTTGCTTTATATTCTTTTGATTGCTTAAGAATAACATTATTCATTGCATAATAATAATCAACGGCCGCTTGTCGTTTTGCATAAACAGTATTCATTAATTCATCAACTTTAACAAGTGAAGCCATTGAAGCATTTAATTCTTCAATGTCTTTTGTCCACTTTGCACGTTGTTCTGTCAACATATCATCCACTGTCTGCGGAGATTGTGATTGATTTGTATTATTTTGATTAGTTTCATCCATTATTAATCATAAAGAGGTTTTTTAGTTTTGCCTAATCCTAAAAGTTCATCACCTTCAAGCATTGCATATATTTCATCTGCAGTTTCTGATACAACCCAAGTTGTTGTACCACCAGAAGTAGAAGTTTTAACAGTTACTGAACGTGTTGTTCCATAATCTCTAACAGTTTCAACATCATCCTTTTTAATAATTACGCTTTTTACTGGATGATTTTCAGCTGCATTTGTTAATTTGATATATTTCATAATTAATAATTATTTTTATTTTTAAAATGTTCTTGAATTTCTAATTGTTGAGAAATTAAATCTAAAATCTCACCAATACTTTCATATACAGTTTCATAATCTTTATTAATAAAATATATTTTTGTCTTTACTTGATTTTTTATTGGGAGATTTTTATTTAATTTTATTTCTTCTAATGCACATATTTGTTCTGGATTTATCGCAAATAATCTTGGAATATAAACACTATGTCCATTATTATCTTCATGATCATACATTTCAGAATGTAAAACAATCATATTTGATCTAATATATCCTTGAACATTATAAATATTTTCATTTTCATTTGGCGCCATATACTAAAGTTTTTTCAATTTTAATTTCTATAATTTGCAATTTATCTTTTTGAATACGTGGAGTATCAATATTATTTAATATTATATTTAATGCTTCTTCTTTTGTTTTGAATAAAGTTGCATCATGCCAATCTGCCATTATTGAATAACCATTCAAAATTAATTTACAGTCTTCATTAGTATTATATGCTACTCTGCAATATGGCATATCATTTCCCTAAGGAAAATAAATCACATAAAAAGTTTCACCTTCCATAATTATGAAAAATTTATTTTATATTATAAACAAAAATATTTGAAAAGTTTATGTGAAAATAAATATTAAAAATTAACAAAAATAAATGAAACATATTATTAAAGTTGAAGTTTTAGAAAATCTTCCAAAAACTAGACCATTAGTTGCTATGGATACAACTGGAAAATGCTTTTAGTAGAAAGAATTACCGTCGCCTGCTGTTCCAAATGATGAAATTTGGTATACTGCAACAAGTCAAGTTACACCAACTGAAACTGGCGTATTTGGTGCAAATTATTTACCTGGTGAATCTGAATTTGATGAAATAACACATAAAGGTATATTAAAATTTGATAGAAATATTACAAGCATTGGAGAGCTTGCTTTTGATTGGTGTGAAGCTTTGACCTCTGTGACGATTCCTAATAGCGTCACTAGCATTGGAAATGATGCTTTCTCTTGTTGTGGTGGGTTGACTTCTATTGAAATTCCTAATAGTGTCACGCGCATTGGAAATGGGGCTTTCAATTATTGCACCGGTTTGACATCTGTAACTATTCCTAATAGTATCACAAATATTAGTAGTTATGCTTTCCGAGGTTGCAGTAGTTTGACATCTGTAACTATTCCTAATAGTGTTGCAAATATTAATGATTATGCTTTCTCTGGTTGCAGTAGTTTGACATCTGTAACATGTGAAGTAATTAATCCGCCGACATTATGGGGCTCACATATATTTGAAGATACAAATAACTGTCCAATATATGTACCTGCACAATCCGTGGATGCATATAAGTCTGCACAGTATTGGTCACAATATGCAGATAGAATTCAAGCTATTCAATAATAAATTATTATATAAATCAAAAAAGAGAACTAATTTAAATTAGTTCTCTTTTCTTTTTAATTTCCAAATCCAATTTTCTTTTCTTGTTTAACTCCGTTATCTTCACCATAGTTAAACAAATCTGCCAATGTCATATCCTCATTAGGAATATCTTTGTTTAATTTCTTTGCAAGTGCTTGAACTTTCTTTTTGTCAAGTTTCTTAAACTCATATTTAAGTTTCATTCGGCCTTTTC
>CAMNMI010000098.1 GCA_946544555.1 uncultured Rickettsiales bacterium | reverse complement strand
CGCTCCGCTCCGCCTCGCTGTGCTCGGCGGCAAAATGCGCTCCGCCCCTGCGCAACATAATAATAATTGAAAATAAAAAAATACCGCCCATTTGCTACATATGCTCTGGAAAAACGAGGATTTAATAAGTAAAATTGACTGGAAAAAGGTTGGCGGGCTCGTCCCTGCGGTGGTGCAAGATGCCAAAACATTTGATGTCCTGATGCTTGGCTACTGCAACGAAGAGGCCGTGCGGCTCACACAGGAGACAGGAAAAATGCACTTTTTTTCACGCACCAAGCAAAGAATTTGGATGAAGGGCGAGGAAAGCGGCCACATTTTAAGCGTGGTGGAGCTCAAACTTGACTGCGACAACGACACACTTCTGGCACTCGTAGAGCCAATTGGCCCAACCTGCCACACTGGAAAGAAGAGCTGTTTTGACTACCGCGCAAGCTTTTTGAGCGAGCTGGAAGAGGTCATCAACCAGCGCGTGGCCGACAATGACGCCGAGAAAAGTTATGTCGCACGGCTATTTCAGCGGGGACGCAACAAGGTTGCGCAAAAAGTCGGCGAGGAAGCCACAGAGGTTGTCATTGCCTCGCTTGCGGAGACAGACGAGCGCTTCCTTGATGAGAGCGCCGACCTGCTGTTCCACTATTTGCTCCTCCTCAAAAACAAAGGATTTGCGCTCCAAGATGTCGTGAAGGTGCTTGAAAAGAGGCACAAAGAGAAGGAGGGGAAGTGAGTTTATATGATGGATTTTTTAGAAAAATATGAATTTATGGCTTCTTGGGCTGAATTGATTTTCTTTGTGTTTGTTTTTATTTTCTTTGAATTTAGGAATAAAAGAAAAGAGCAGAAAGAAAAGAGAAGGGAAGAAAGTGAAAAGAAAGTTCAACTTTTTAATATCTGTATTGTAATTGCTATAAAAACTTTTTTTAACAAGCATAAAGATGATAACAAATTAGTAAAAATGTTCTTAGAAAAAGACAAAGATTTGATAGCGCAACTTTGCAACTATATATATAAAAAAAGTCATATTCCTGTGGATTATAGCGAACATTACATTAAATATTTGATTTTTTCTATAAAGTCATTTCACAAAAAGACAGGTAAAGAAAATGAACCGATTAACAATGAAGAGATTTGTAGCTATTGTGAAAGAGTATATAATTACTTATTTGATGGGCTTTATGAATACAGTAATGCAATGAAATCTGGAATGGTCTGCGATATTTATGATTTCTTTACAGATAAACAAATTGATAAAATGTTTGATTATATAACGAAAAAATTTGAAACGTTAACAAATTTTAAACTATGAAACGCTGGATCACCCTCAACTACAACGGCCAACTGCCAACAAGTTTTGACAATTTGAAGTGCAAAATTCAGTATTTTCCGTGCGGGGAATACGAGTTTTCCATATACGAAGATGTGCGCGATGTGGAGATTTGTCTGTTTCAAACGTTCTCGGTTGGAAATTTCAACAATCAGTTGATGCTCTTGCAGATTGTCTGCGATGTCCTCAAACGCAACAGCGCCAAGGAAATCAACTACATTGCGCCGTTTTTGCCATACACACGGCAGGACAGGACCTACAACACCACGGGCTCTTTGGGTGCTAAATTAGTGGCCGAGATTGTCAATAACTGCGGGATAAATCAAATCACGACTTACGATTTTCACGCGCTGCAAATTGAAGGTTTTTTCAAGGGGAGTGTCCACAATTTGAGCGCCATTCCGCTGTTTTTGGAGGACATAAACCAAAAATTCTGCATCCAAGACATCGTGGTTGTGTTCCCAGACGCGGGCGCGTGCAGCCGTTTCAAGCGCTTTTTTGAGGGCACTGAATACGAGATTGCAATCATCAACAAGGCGCGCACGGCGGATGGTTTGAAGATGAAGGTGCTGGGCGATGTTGCGGGCAGAACGGCCATCATTTTTGACGACATGATTGATAGCGGCGGCACTATCATTGAGGCCGCACGGTTGCTAAAACAGCAGGGTGCAAGAGGGATTTTTGTTTATTCAACCCACGGAATTTTGTCTGGCAACGCCGTTGATAAACTGCAAAATGTCGCGGACATCAACGGCATAACAATCACCAACTCCTTGGAGCGCGCCACTCCGCTGAGCGAGAAATTTAGTGTGGTGAGGTTGGAGGTTATTTGACATCTTCTATGATTTCAAGCAAGTTGTCATGCAAGGGCGGAGCAAAATATAAACCGCGTTGGCGAGGTAGCTGACGGCATGACAGATTTTTTTAATGCAAGAACTCGCGGATGTCAAACACCTCTGGAACGTCTTTCAAATCAGATGGATTTGGCGTGGTGAACTCGCTTCTGAAACGGATTGCATGGATGCCTGCTTTGAGCGCCGAGTAAATATTGTAAATCCTGTCATCAACAAGCACAACCTCGCTTGGTTTGAGATTATATTTCTTGCACAGTTCAACAATTTTTGCCTCTTTTGTATTACCTTGTTCCATACCGTTCTTGTCGTGTTCTACGGCCTCAATGTGAATAAATTGCATGTCCGCAAACAGCTTACGAAGCAACTTCATCTTCTTGCCAATATTAAACCCAGCTGACAGAATGAACTGCTGAAAACCAATTTCATCCAACTGCCTTAGCACTTCCTCCGTTCCCGGATAAAACGGTCTATCAAAATAGTAGTCCTCGCTCGCACAAAATGCCTTATCAAGCTCGGTGCCGAGGGTAGGGTGTTTCTTCAATTCCATGGCGCCATATGCAGGGTCAATCGGCAGCGCCTTATCAAGGTCCTTGTATTGCAAGCCACGAAAATGCTCCCTGAATTGCGGATGATTTTTGATGAAGCAGTAATACGCATGGTTCAAATTTGCCAGCGTGCCATCCACATCCCAGATGATTGCCTTGATATTCCATGCTTGAAGCTGTGCCAACATCACTCTTTTGTGGAAGGTGAAAAATTAAATGCAAAGAAATTGTTGATTGTTTTGGATTTTTTTTGTAAAATATGGGTAGGTTTTATGAAATAGATATGCAAGAAAAACGTAATGAAATGATGCCAACAGGCAATGATGATGATAGATTAACATCAAGCAATAGTGATGATGCAGACAAATCAGGTGATAGTGTGTGGTGTATAGAAGCAGATTATGATACAGAAGAAGAAGAAAAAGAAATTATTAATGAATATGGAATTGCAGATAAAAAAGAGTGTGAAAAATTTTTTTATAGTAAAGATAATCGTTCAGGAATTGGCCCAGAAATATTCAAGTTAAAACAGACGTTGGATAACATAAAGGAAGAAGACAGTAAAATTGAAAGTGCAGATGAATTTATCAAGCTGC
>CAMNMI010000097.1 GCA_946544555.1 uncultured Rickettsiales bacterium | reverse complement strand
GCAATATCATCAAAGTAATGGAAGATGTGAAGTGAAATGATGATATAATTTTTTTTTAGAATTAAAGTTTCTAAAAATAGCTTATTAAACAGGTCGGTCTTATCTGAAAAGGTAAGGCCGATTTTTTTATGTTGCGCTGCCCGAGGCCACGCCCTCGCGGTTTGTATCTCGCTCCTCGCGTTGCTCCTCGCACAAACGCACTCCGCGCCGCGCAACAAATCTTCTTTATTAATCCTTGCAAATAAAAATCCTCGTTTTAATCGCCTCCTGATGACTTTTAATAAAGATAACGGATTAAAGAAAAAGATACTCTTCACACTTGGCGTATTGATTTTTTACCGCTTTGGCTCGTTCGTTCCAGTTCCAGTGGTGGACGTCAACAAGCTGGCTGCATTTGCAGACATGACGAGCAAAGGAATTTTCGGTGTTTTCAACATATTCTCAGGTGGTGCAATTGGCCGTTGCTCGGTGTTTGCGCTTGGTATCATGCCATATATTACCGCATCAATTATCATTCAGTTGGTAGTGGCAACAACTCCTAAATTAAAAGAGATGAAAAAAGATGGTGGCGAGGCTGTATATGAAAAGTTCAACCAATACACAAAATATCTTACAATTCTCATTGGTTTTGGTCAGGCACTTGGTATTGCATCACTCCTATCAATGGCAGGTGTTAGTGATGCGACCAACATGGAGTTCAAAATTACATGCGCAGTTACAATGCTTTGCGGAACATTCATCCTTGTGTGGCTCGGCAATCGCATCACGGCAAAGGGTGTTGGAAACGGCGGCTCACTGATAATTTTCACAGGTATTGTCGCTGAAAGCCCACGTGACATCGGCAACCTGTTGACCCTTGCAAAGAACGGCTCTGTCAGTCCAATCTTTGTGTTTGTTGTCTTCGCAATCTTCATCGCAACACTGTTTATAGTCGTCAAAGTGGAGAAATCCAACCGTTTGATTTATATCCAATACCCACAGCAAGTCCAGCAATACATGAAACAAAATCGCCAGCCAATGCAGAACTTCTTGCCGCTCAAAGTCAACCCGGCCAACGTTATTCCACCAATTTTTGCCAGCGCTGTGATACTTCTCCCTGGCACACTCGCAAACATCGCAAAGGACTCAACAAACCCAATTATCCAGTTCATTTTGCGCAACTTCATGCACGGCACGCCGACATATATTATAATGGAAATTTTCCTCATCGTGTTCTTCTCGTTTTTCTACAACAATGTCGTTTTTGATGCCAAAGAGGTCTCCGAGCAGCTCCGCAAGAGCAATATTTTCATTCCGGGAACGCGTCCGGGCGAGCAAACCGCGCAGCTTTTCCGCAGCATCATGAACCGTTTGTCGCTGATTGGCGCGATTTATTTGTCCATCATTTGCACACTGCCAGAGCTCATTTCACCGCAGCAGGGGCGCTCATTTGTTATCAGTGGAACAAGTTTGTTGATTGTCGTCAATGTCATCACGGACACTATTGTAGCCATCCAAACAGCCATGATGTCGCAGAAATACGCAAAAACAATGCGCAGAACTTACAGATAGGTGATGATTAGATACGTAATTTTTGACACCGAAACCACTGGTCTTGACCCACTAAATGGTGACCGCGTGATTGAAATTGGTTGCGTTGAAATGCTTGACAAGCAAGTTACTGGACGCACCTATCACCAGCTCGTCAACCCAGAGTGCAAGCTGTCGGACGACACCATTGACATCACTCACATCACCGATGACATGCTTGTGGACAAGCCAGTTTTCAAGGACATTGTCAATGACTTTTTGGCATTCTTGAACGACACTGCGGGCGCCGACAAGGTGATTTTGGCGGCTCACAATGCAAGTTTTGACTTGAAATTCCTCAACCATGAGTTGAAAAATATTGGCCTTGATGGGCTGCAAAAGTTTGAGGTAATTGACACTTTGGATGTTGCGCGGCGGAAATTTCCCGGCCAAAAGGCATCACTGGATGTGCTTTGCGAGCGCTTTGGCATTTCACTGGAAGAGCGTAAAAAAGAGGGGCACGGGGCGCTGCTGGACTCAAAAATCTTGGCCGATGTCTTTCTGAAATTGATGGAGGATAGCAATCTCAGCGCGCTGGAAGAGGATGAGTTGGATTTTGTTGGCATCAAAAAGCGGGATGCATTGGCGCCGCGCCAGTGTTATGTTTTGACCGCTGACGAAGAGGCCGCGCACAGGAAATTTCTTGAAGATAATGGCATAAATTGATGGAGGTGAACGCGACAAAAAACACAATTCCAGCACTTAAAATTGGCATTGCATACGGCTACGAAAGCGGCTTTGTGGTATTTGGTAAGATTGCAAAACTGTTGCGCTGGTTGAACGTGAATGCGACTTTTGAGACATTTGAAATCTGCGGCGAGCTCTACAAAAAAGGCGTCAAAGAGGGCATTGCAGAACCAGATTTGGTGCGGCTAAAACAGTGCGATGTTTTCATTCACACACGATTAAATTTGGAACATTTTGATGAGAAACAAGATGTTTCACCAGAATTTTATTTCAATACGGCGCTGAGAAATTATTTCACATTTTCCTGTCATGTGCCAAAAAACATTCTACAAATAGTATTACTATATGTAGAAATTCTATATGTAGAAACGTCATTTTTCAAAAACAACAAACCATTTTTGCAAAATGTTGATGAAATAAATAATTCTATAAGTAGAATTTTTGGCGACAAAGTTGAACCCAAAATGGACGACAACAATGACGCAAATTTTACAATTTCAATGGGGAATAAGCATGCGATGTTGGATATAAAGAAGGAAGACGATGTTTCAATTTTGCAGGCAGTTTGCGCACTGTTGAAGCTGGTTGGCTTGCAAGAAAAAGCTGATTTTTTGTCAAAATTTCACTCTATTGACGAAGCTGTAAAAAATCTACAAATAGAAAGATTTGCCATTGACAAAGCCACAAAATTATCCACATTTCCAGAGTTGAAATTTGCAGAAAATCTCAAAATATTTCTACCAACAGTATTACTACATATAGAAACAAAATTGGATGGCCTATTCAAAGTTTGTGAGATTGTTCAGCAAATTAAAGAAAGAAAAATCAAAATTCCAGACGAAATGGAGATTGCAAAAGTTATCGCAGACGGCATTGAGGTTTATCCAAATCTTGCATTTTGGGAGGATGTTGTGACAAATCCGACAATTTGTTTGAGGAAAATAGATGATAAAAATTGCGTTTTTTCTTGAAAAAGAAATGCATATTGTGTAAAATAAGTCATGTCTTCTGCCATTGATAAGCTTGTAAAAAATAACAAAAATAAAGAAGAAAAAGAGAAAGATGATAAAAAAAAGAATGAAGAAAAAGATAAAAAAATAGACCCACAAAAAGAACTTGAAGCAAAAAA
>CAMNMI010000096.1 GCA_946544555.1 uncultured Rickettsiales bacterium | reverse complement strand
CATCATATGAATTGCATTTTGATGGTCTTTGGAACGCTGTAGATGATAAAATAAAACAAAAATTAAAACCAGTATTTGATAAAGCAAGACCATATGCAAATTATGCAGCTGTAATTGGTTCAAGGTCGTATAGTGCAAAGCCACAAGTAATTGCTGAGGTGGCCTCTATTTTCATGGACGCAGCGCAAGAAAATGGTATAAAATACGTCGTCAAGCATGCATTGGGGCATGGTCGCGCAGTTGGAGATACTCACCAAGGTCAACAAGTCATTGACGTGTCAAAGGAAGAGCTGTTGAATTACGATATGAAGCCATATATTTTGTTGGCCGACAAGATAAAGTTTGTCATGCCTTCGCATATTATCTACTCAGCGATTGATGATAAACCGGCTACAGTATCACAAAAAGTGTTGGATTTTTTCAGGGAGAATGTGACAAGCAAAGCAGTATTTATCAGTGATGACATGTCAATGGCAGGTGCAGACAGTATTGCTGAAAGTCCATGTGAGATGTTGATTATCTCCCATAAAACAGTAGAGGAAATCGAGCAAATGCATGTCAAGAGAATTAATATAAAAGATGTTGAATGGATTTGACAACGAAATGATATTGTGATGTAGCTTTGCCAGAACCTATGTTTTTGTGCTACACAGTACAAGCCAAACGCGCAGGATGGATGAGGTTTGATTAAGATGATGGAGCCAGTTAAATAGTCGCCACATCCTCAATCTTAATACTTTTCTGCTTCTTGCCTTGCCATTCTGTCATTTCGGCAGTAGCAAGGATGTCTACATTTTTGCCTTTTGCAGACATCAAAAAGTTGCCAAGAGGTGTGCCGAGAGCACCAAAACAGAATGCATGTTCGCTGGTTATCCCATCAGTGAACCTGACTTTGATGTGCTTTTCCTTCACAACATCAATGAACATAATTTTTACGTCTTGCACCAGAAAAATTGGCTTCGGATTGCCAATACCAAAGGGTTCCAATTTTGAGACCGTTTCAATTAAATCCTCTGTCAGGCCGCTCAACGAGATGGCCGTGTCATATTCAATGGTGCGATTTTGAAAACTCTGCTCGGCGTCCTGCTTGGCGTGCTCGCGCATAAAATCAATGAACGCTTGGAGGTTTTCCTCACGCAAGGATAACCCACCCGCAAGTGCATGGCCGCCACCATTTTCCAGCAGTCCGCGTTCCTTTGCCTGCAAAATCAGCCGCCCGATGTCAACTCCATCAACTGACCTGCACGAGAATTTCATGAGGCCATCTTGATTGATTGTTCCTGCAATTGTTGGGTAGCAAAAACGCTCTTTGATGCGCGATGCGATGAGGCCAATCACGCCCTCGTGCCAGCTTTTTGAGTAGACCAAAATGAACCCTTGCTCCGCGATTTGTCGCTGTATTTCATTGCGCCCCTTTGCCACCTCTTCCAGCGCATCTTGCTCTATTTGTTTGCGCTCGTTGTTGAGTAAAAACAGTTCCTCGGCGATGTCATGGACGAGTTTTTTGTCTGTTGCGGTCATCAATTTTACGCCCAAATCTGACTTTCCAATGCGCCCGCCAGCGTTCACCATTGGGCCAATTATGAAGCCAAAAGTGTATGGTGTTATCTTGGAAATTCTGTAATTTGTGCCTGACTTGTCAACAAATGAATAGAGGTTGAATGTGGCGCTCGGGTTGGCCTTGTTTTTCTCCAAAAACTCTATACCTGTGCGGACGAAAGCCCTATTTAGTGGGGTTAGCGCCATGACATCACATATTGTCGCAAACGCAACCAGTGGCACAAACTTTATCAAATCCGGTGCCTCTTTGCCGCTTTCTTTTAGCAACTTTGTGCAGGAAATTAGTGTCAAAAACACAACTCCGCACGCACAAATATGATGCAGTTGGTCATCAATTTCTGTCTCATCAAGGCGGTTTGGATTGACATGCGCCGCGCAAATTGGCAGGTCATCCGTTGTCTTGTGGTGATCTAAAATTATCACCTCAACACCGAGTTTGTTGGCTAATTCCAACGGCTCGTTGGCGGTTGCTCCGCAGTCAACAAAGATAAGCAATTTTGTTCCATTGTTGGCTATTTTTTCCACCGCAGAATTATTTGCGCCGTAGCCCTCTGTCAAGCGGTCTGGAATATAATACTCTGCCTCCACGCCAAGTTTCTTGAGCCACAAAATCATTAGTGAGGTTGAAGTTGTTCCATCCACATCGTAGTCGCCATATATGCAAATTTTCTCCTTATTTTCAATGGCCTGAATTATCCTTTTGGCCGCAATTTCAGTGTCCTTCAAGACATTGACAGGAGGAAGCAAATTGCGCAGTTTTGGCTCTAAAAAACTGTCTTTGTCGGCAACGCTAATCCCGCGCGAGGCATACATCTCGGCCAGAAATTTGCTCTCTTTGTTGACAATGTGTTTCAAATATAAATTCTTCTTGTATGCCCTTTGCACGGCCTTAAAACCCCTGACTGTCGTCAATGCTTCTGTCATTCTTTCGTAAAAATAACGCAACCATTTTCAGTAATTCCCAGCGTGTGCTCCCACTGCGCAGAGGGCAAACCATCATCTGTGCGCGCCGTCCAGCCATCTTCCTTGCTGACGTGCAGGTGCCAATCGCCCATATTTATCATTGGTTCAATCGTGAAAATCATTCCCGGTTTGAGCGTGATGTCAAAAAAGCGCCTTTCAAGTAGCGGTGGCAGGTAGTGCAGCACCATTGGTTGGTCGTGGAAAACCTTACCGCAACCGTGTCCACAGTAGTCCCGCACGACCGAAAAGCCGTTTTTCTCAGCATGTTGTTGTATTCTCTTGCCAATTTCAAGTAGCTTTGTGCCGGGCTTGCAACACTTTATGCCAATCTCCAAGCACTCTTTGGTGACTTGAACGAGTTTTTTTTCTTTGTCCTTTTTGCCCTCTTTGAACGAGTTGCCAATCATATACATCTTGCTCGCATCGCCGTAATAGCCGTCAACAATTGTGGTTATGTCAACGTTGATGATGTCGCCATCTTGCAGTTTTGTGTTGTCTGGAATTCCATGGCAAACCACATCGTTTATTGACGTGCATGTGTATTTAGGGTATCCTTCGTAGCCAAGACATGCGGAAATTCCTCCACCTTTTTTGATTTCCTCGGCGCAGAAATCATCAATCTCCTGCGTTGTCATTCCGACTTTGATAAAATCATCAAGTTTATTCAGTATTGAAGCGGTCAAACGGCCAGCAACTTTCATCTTTTCAAAGTCATTTTTGTTGTAAATTCTCACGGTTCCATCAGCGCGTGGCTGTTTTAATAGTCAAGTATTGTTGCGTGGCGCGGAGCGCGTTTGGCCGACGAGCAGAGCGAGGGGGAGCGTAGCGGTGCCAAACGGCGAGGGCGTGGCCTCGGGCGGCGC
>CAMNMI010000095.1 GCA_946544555.1 uncultured Rickettsiales bacterium | reverse complement strand
ACGTGATGGGACAAAAACAGATCAAGAAATGGGTGAAGACCTAAGAATACTTGCAAAGGATTTTCAACCAGGAGAAATAGCCACAACCAATATGTCTGATGGTGCAAAATATACAGAGGATGAAATAATCAAACAAGTTAAACTTAATAATGAGGAGATAGAATCGATGAAAAATCCAAACATATTTAAAATGATAATAATGTGGATAAAATCAAAGTTATTTGATTTTGATGTAGCATTAGAAATTAAGAAAAAGGAGATGCAAAATCAAGAACTAATAGAAAATGGAAAACGTTCTGTAAAAGATGGAAAAATAACAATTGATGAGAATGCAACCTTGCAGATTGGATCAATCTTAAAAGATGAACATTTCACTGCATTTATAATAGATAAAACTGCAAAAGCTGTAATACTAATAGGACCAAATGGGCATATATTAGATGAAAATAAGAATTACAAAAATGTACAATCAAAGTATGAAATGTTTGTAAAATTGTTTGGTTCAGAAAAAGCAATGGAGTTAATGTCAGAAAAATGGAAATTATATGATGGAAATTGTTATAGTAAAAATTCAGAGCAATACAAACAAAGAAGCGAGCAAATTTTTGATAAAGTTATCTATACAAATGATCAAAAAAATCTTGAAGGAGTTCAGTCGGCCAATGGTGCTTGCGGGCATATATGTTATGATTTTATTGATGGTTACATAAAAAATAAATTGACAGGAATTGATATAGTTGGTAATTTGGAATTGAATGCCAGAAAAAAAATTACTGAAAATAAAATAGGAGCAATTAATTTGAATTCTGCGATAAGACGCACTAAAAATATTGACCTATGTATATTGTTGACAATAATCTCCTTTGCAATACACTAAAATAGTGCAGCACATAAGTAAATTTGAGGAAATTCGTGCAATCGTGAGAAGGAGCATTACGGCATCTTTTTTTCTGACTTCAATTATCAATTTAATGTTCCTGTGCGCCTCGGGATATACTTATTTCATCTTCAATAGTTTGGCTAAAAATGTGAGCTGGAAGGCAATAATTGTGCCAACTGTGGCAGTCATTTTATTGTGTATTTTTACGCAAATTCTGCAAATCAAGCGCAACAAGATTGTCTCCAATCTCGCGAGGTTCTTGGATAGCATCACGTTTAACAATTTTATCAAGCTGGGAATTATACTAAATAGGCGCCAAAACTCGGTTCAACCATCGCAAAAACTAATGCAAGATATCATGATGATTAAAAATTTTATTCTCAAAAAAGGACTAATTAGTATTTTTGAAATACCCTGGTGCATTGTCGCGGTAGCAATTATTGGCTATTTGTCAAGGATAAACCTAATCATCTGCATAGCTTGTTTTATGGTGCTAACATCAATATTACTCCTTCAAAAGTACTCATTGAGAGACGATATTTTGGATATTTCCAACAACGATACAAAAAACGATGACAATCTATCAGAAATCTTTAAAAATTATCAATACATATCAAGCAACATTGATGTGGAAAATGTGGTGGCTTATTATGCAGAGATAAACGAGGAAAACTTCACAAAAAACGAGACAACACGACGCAAATTTGAGATGTGGCAGTCAACCAGCAAAATAGCTATTTCAGTGTTCCAAACGGCAATTTTCTTGTGTAGTGTGTTTATGTTAATTCATAAAAAATTTTCATTTGGTGAATTCATTTTAACCACTATTTTAGCTGGCAAAACCCTTGCAATGATTGAGGGATGTTTGCATTCAATATCACCATTCAAGAATGTAAAAAAGGCCTTTTCAAGAATTGCTGACGCCCTGCAAAAAGTAGCAACAACAACAACTAATACGTTCATTCCCTCAGACAAAACGATGATAAGTTTGATTGATTTATCATACAAAGATTTGCAAAATATAAGTTGCGACCTTGAAGGCGGAAATATTTACGTCATCCAAGGTTTGAGTGAAGCAACGACAACCGATTTCTTGAAGCTGGTTGGAAGAATAATAACGCCAGAAAGTGGAAAAATTAACTGCTTCAATAATGAAAATAGCTACAAATTTCTGCATTATTGTCCTGATAAAGTCGTTTTTCCAGAGGCTAAAATTATTGACATTATCACGGGTTTTTCAGGAGTTGACAAAATACGTATTGATAACATCTTGCAAATGTTGAATTTTAAATCTGAAATTGACAAACTTGAAGACGGAATTTATACATCACTCAGTGGCTTGGAAATATGCTCCTTATCATTCATGAAAAAGATAAATCTGGCTGCAATGTTATACAGCAACGCAAATGTGATAATATTGGAAGAACCATTTAAATACTTAGATAAAATAGCGACAGAAAACCTTATCATTTCAATTAATACCATGCAAAAAATTGGCAAGTTGATTGTTATATCGTGCACTGATGAAAGCTTAATTAGTCGGTTAAACAATGTCAACTTGATTAAGTTTGTTGATTGATTTATTATTGCGCAACATGAATACCACGTTCATCCCCTCTTGACATTTATCTCTCTTTCATCTATACTCTATTTGTTTAATAGCTATTTTGTTTATATGAAACTTATTAATTATATTAATATCTCTTCGCGCAGCGAGAGAGAGAGAGAGAGAGAGAGAGTAGTTTAAGAACTTCATCATCTCTTAAAAAATCTTTTACTCTTATAGAGTTATCTATTGTTCTTCTTATATTATCTTTATTAGTTGGATCTCTTTTAGTTGGAAGACAAATTGTTGACCGTGCTAAAATTCAAAGAATAATCTTTGAATTTGATTACTATGAGAAAGCATTTCATCAGTTTTATGATACGTATCGTGAAGTTCCTGGGAGTTTTACATACAAAAATTGCATAAAGTATTCCGAGTTTGAGGGCTACGTTTGCGCTAATACAACATGTCAAGGTGATCCAAGTGATGAAAAAACATGGGTGGAACACGGAGCATGGTGTAATTTATTTGGTATAAAACAAAGCGTACCTTCTAAACTAATATCAAATCATGGTTTTGCAGATAACCAACCTTTTGCCGTTCTTCAAGCCGCAAAACTGATTGAAAGTCAGACAGCAAGGAATAATATAGCGACATCAATTGGTAATCAATACAAGGGCGTTACTGGACCATCAACCGGCCAATGGAGTGTCGTGACGCAAAAAACAACTTTTGACAACAATGTTGTTTTTGAATTCAGGGGCATATTAAAAATATATCTTGATAAATATGGTAGAGGCCAGGAAACAAGAGGGTTGGATTGGTTTTTAAACCAACTGGCTGACAAGAACATTATGATTTTCTATGACAATTTGACAACTGGTTCAAGTAGAAAAGTCGGCGGTTCGGCTGTTTCATCAAAAATCGCGCAACTTTTGGACGCAAAAATAGATGACGGACGTCCAACAACAGGTCGCTTGATGGGCTTAAAAGGATCTGCTGCCTATAATATAACTGATCCTAATTTGTCAGCCGAATATTGTTACGAGAAAGCTGGAAACGACATTGGCAAGGCAAT
>CAMNMI010000094.1 GCA_946544555.1 uncultured Rickettsiales bacterium | reverse complement strand
AAAAGCTATCTATCTTGATGATGATATAATAGTAAAAAGAGACATAAAAGAGTTGTATGATGATGATTTATCAGGATATGCCTTGGGTGCCACTCCGTGGGTGACTTCTTGGACAATGGGTGGTAGTGGTAATAAAAGATTAAAAAAAATTGATAAAAATTGTTCTTTGGATCACAAATATTTTAATTCTGGTGTATTACTGATTGATGCTGAAAAGTGGAGAAACAATAAAATATTTGATAAACTAATGGAAAATGCGACGAAATATGCAGATAATTCATATTTGACACTCCCTGATCAAGACATTTTGAACATCGTGTTTAATTTAAAAGTTAAGGTTTTAGATCGCAGATTTAATAATAGAACCCATGATTTAGAAGACTATGTAAAAGAAAACGATGGTGATCAAAAATTTAAAGACGATTTATTTAAAAAAACCGTTGTAATCCATTATGCATCACCGCAAAAACCATGGTTAAGTAAGACACATACTTATGCCAACGAATTCTGGCAAATAGTCCCTTATACCGACTTCGCTGATGAAATCAAACAAATTCATGATAACTATCAGAGGGATATGAAAATCATGAAAAATAGTGATAAGACTGCTAAAAAAGTTAGTAAGTATATTAGACATAAATTAAACATTGTCTATATTCTAATTGGCATTTTGATTGGTTTGAATGTTGCAGTGCTATTTGTTGTATTCAGGAGAAAGAAGAGGTAAAAAATAACCTTGCAATTTCAAAACTTGAACTATATCTAATGATGTAGGTATTTATGCACAAGTTTAATGCTGAGGTTTCAAAGGTTTTGAAGCTTGTAATTCATTCGCTTTATACGAACAAAGATGTCTTTTTGCGGGAGCTCATCTCCAATGCTTCTGATGCATGCGAGAAAGCGCGCTATTTGGAAGCATCTGGAACATTGCAAATTGATGGTGGTTTGAAGCCAAAAATCAGGATTGCGCTCAATGAAAAAGAGGGCTTTATCACTGTGTCTGACAACGGAATTGGAATGAACAAGGATGAGCTGATTAAGCACCTTGGCACGATTGCAAAGTCGGGGACTGAGGACTTTTTAAAGCAGGCAGAGGCAGCTAACAAAGCCACAGCAAGCGAGCTTATCGGGCAGTTTGGTGTAGGATTTTATTCATGCTTTATGGTCTCTGACAAGGTGGAAGTCAGGACAAAACGCCGCGGTGAGGATGAGGCCAAGGGCTACATTTGGAGCTCTGACGGCGTGAGCGGATTTGATATCAAAGAGGATGACAAAATTGACTTCGGGACAGAGATAAAAGTGTTTATCAAGGACAGTGAAAAAGAGGATTATCTTGACCGTTTTCGTGTGGAAAATATCATCAAAACCTACTCAAACCACATTTCTGTGCCAATAGAATACGCGGGCGAAGACGATGTGATAACGCAAATCAACCCTGAAAAAGCACTCTGGATGCGCAAACGCAGCGAAATCACGGACGAGCAATATGAAAATTTCTACCACTCGGTGTGCCACATGCCGGGCAAGCCATGGGCGGTTTTGCATAATAAAGTAGAGGGCAACATGGAGTTCACAAACCTGCTTTTCATCCCAAGCACAAAGCCGTTTGACCTCTACCACCAAGACATGCTGACGCGCATAAAATTGTATGTCCGCCACGTGTTTATCAGTGAGAGAGACATTGACATCATCCCCACATATTTGCGGTTTGTCTACGGTATCGTGGACAGCAACGACCTGCCTTTAAACGTGAGCCGCGAGACCCTGCAAGACAACAAAACCATCTCAAAAATCAAGGACACACTGGTGAAAAAAATCTTCGGCGAGCTCAAAGACAGAGCACAAAAAAAGCCAGAGGAATACGAGGAATTCTGGAAAAACTTTGGCCCAGTGCTGAAAGAAGGCCTCTGTGATAGCATTGCTGACCGCGAAACCTTGATGTCATTGACGCGGTTTTATACCAGCAAATCGCGCGACAAATTAATTGGTTTTGATGACTATATTTCAGGCATGAAAGCTGAGCAGAAGGATATTTATTTCTTTGTTGGTGAGAACATAAATGACATGATGAGCGCGCCAGAAATGGAGGTTTTCTTGAAGAATGACGTGGAGGTCATCCTGCTGACTGACGTGGTTGATGGTTTCTGGACGAACGTAATTCACGATCACGCTGGCAAGGATTTGAAGAGTATTACGCGCGCGGATGTTGACTTGAAGGACATTGAAAAGTCGGAAAAAGACAACAAAAATGAGGATTATACTGATGAGGAAAAGGCCATGACGGACATCTTCGCAAAGGTGTTGCAGGGCAAGGTTGTGGCCGTGAAAATTGCTACAAAATTGGTTGACAGCCCAAGCTGTTTGTCTGTCGCGCCTGGCGCCATGGATAGCCGCATGGAGGACTTTTTGGTGGCACAAAATCAGCTCAAAAAAAGGTCGTTGAAAATCCTTGAAATCAATCCAAAAAATGAACTTGTCAAGCGCACATATGAACTGCTAAAAAATACTATTAATAGTAATACTGTTAGTAGTAATACTACAAATAGTAATGCAAATTCTGAACATCATGATGTTGATTTGACAAATGCAAATAAGGACGGAATTGAACTTGCCACAATGATCTACGAACTGGCTGTTATAGGCCAAGGTGATCATCTGGAAAACGCTGGCAGTGCGGTCAAAAGGATTTTAAAATATATTAAATAATGGTTACTGTTTCAGCGCCCGGAAAGCTTGTTTTGTGCGGAGAGCATGCTGTTTTACACGGCCAGCCAGCGATTGTCATGGCAATAAATCGGCGCATGCGAGTAAAAATGCGGCTTCGCAATGATAATATTATTGCAATAAAATCTCACAAATTTGGCATTGTCAACTTGAAATTTGCTGATTTGGAGACGGAAAAATGTGCTGACAAATGGTATGGTTCAGTCGCATTTTTGGTAAGAAAACTTCTCTCAGCTGGCTGTGGAATTGACATTGACATAACCTCGCAAATTGAGGATGTTGGCTTTGGTTCCTCTGGTGCGCTGTTCTCGTGTGTGGCCTATGGCCTGCTGAAAATTACTATTAATAGTATTACTATGAATAGTAAGATTAAGCTGCTTTTTTACATTTTGGATTTGTATCTGGAGTTCAATAAATTGACAAATAAATCATCAATTCAGCCATCTGGAATAGACATTGTGGCCAGTGTTTTAGGGGGTGTGGCGTATTTTTATCCCAAGAAAAAAGTTGTTGAAAAATTGGATTTTGGCTTGCTAAAAAATACAAAATTGACTGCGATTTTTACCGGTCAAAGAACAAACAAAAAGCTTGTCAGAGATGTGATTTTTTACACAAAACACAGGAAGAGGATTTACAAAAAAATTGGTAAAATTGTGAAAAAAGTGAGAAAGTCAATAACCAAAAAAAAGAGGAGAAAAATGTTTTCTTTGTTGCGAAAAAATCAAAAAATGTTGGACAAATTGGGAGTGTCAAATATTACTATAAGTAGAATTATTTCGCAATGTAAAAAAAAAAAAATAATCGCAAAAATCTCAGGTT
>CAMNMI010000093.1 GCA_946544555.1 uncultured Rickettsiales bacterium | reverse complement strand
ATAAGATCCCATTATGGTTGTTCGGATTGCTCTATTAACCATAATCAAAGCCCAATAAGGGAAGCCCAATAAAACAAGCTTCTTTACATATGTCCGGTACGCATTAATCACCAACCTGTGACGTTCCGGATGGTCCTGAGAGTGACTTTTTTACACCCAAACACTACAAAACGCTATAATCGACGTTCCGATCTTCTTCTTTGTTCCAGCGCGAGTCGTCAGGCTCGCGCTTCTCTTTTTTTCAAAAATCTCACCCCAAAATTTGCATATCTCGAAAAAAAGCAGTACCTTTGCACTGTGTTCAGAGAGAAGTATGCTATTAGTAGGTGATAAGTAGGTTATTAGTAGGTGATAAGTAGGTTATTAGTATGTGATAAATAAATTATAAATAAGTGATAACACCGTTATAAATATGTCATAAATAGCTTATTGGTATGAAATAAGTAGGTGATTAGGCAAATCAATACATCACCATGCTCCAAGCGCAGACTTAGACCATAGAATTATTTATAATCGCCAAAACGAATTGTACATTTTCTAAAAACGAAAAGTACATTTTTTTCACACTTTTTGGCACAAAAATGAGCAGCTGATTTCTCAGTTGCTCATTTTCTATAATCGCGCTTTTTCAGCTGCTTTTCAGGCTTATTTCAACGTTCTTTCAATGTCGTTTCAAATCCAATGCAAAAGCGTTGAGCCACAAAAGTCTTTCTCAAAAACAAACCAAGCGTAATTGACTGCTGATGATTTATAAGTCTCAAAATCGCCATTCTTTGCGCACACAATGCGTTTGGTAAACAAATACAATTCTTTCAACACTCCACGCGAATAAATGCGCTTAAAACGTGATTGTCCAGCAAGAATGTTCACGTTGAGCAAGAAGATTGCTTTGCCTCCTTTCGGTAGGATCTTCAATGCGTGTTCTATGAACTCTGTTGTGAACTTATATGGTGGATTCGTTAAAATACAGTCGCAATGTTCCGGCATTTGTTCCAGTTCCAAGAAGTTCACATTTCCTTGACCAAAGCCGCGATCAATCAGATCCGTTGCAATAACTTCGTGACCAAGCCGCGTGAGTTCTTTCACAAGATGACCTGTTCCACATGCGCACTCATATATAAGGTGTGGAAGTTGCATGTGTTCGGCCAAGGCTGTTATTGCACGCGGGTCCGTGGCATAAAAGTCATTTTCTTCACGCTCCAATTCGGTATGGTTGCTGGAACCTAACGCAGCAAATTGTGATGAGTGATTACCAGTCCAGTCTTTCATACATTCAAGGCAAACTTGACATCCTGAGCACCGTTCAGAAGATTGTAGGTGTTCAGGAGGTTGCTTTCATAGATATGCACATTGCCGAGGAACAGCGTGATTGACTTCAACGGCAGATCAATCTCACGCGCCATCAGATAGAGGTGGTAGATATCACACGGCAGCCCAAGGTTTGCGTCTGATGAACGCTGATAGGCTGAAATAATGACTTTGCCATCCTCAATCTGGAACTGCACCAGAGACAAACACGGCTGTTGGTTGGTTTCCACTCCGGTTTCACCCAGGAACAGGACATAGTTCTTGCTGTTCTTCTTTTCCTCATTGATTTTCTTCACCAATGCCGGCAGACGCTTAAAGTAGGTCGGATAGCTATTTTTGAGTTGTTCACCGCAATAGTCCCACCACGTGATGCCTTCTGCCCGGTATTGTTCCGTGGAGGTGATTCCGGCTTCAAACATCTTCAATTCAGTTTTGAGCTTCTTGCGTGCGATGCCGTGTGTCTCAAAGATATCCAGCAGATCTGCCGGCTCCATGTGCAGCACTTCATTGGTTAGATACCTGATGCTTCCCTTCTTATTGGTCTGCATCCTACCCTCGGACATAACTTTGTCCAGCATTTTGTAGTAAATGTTCATGTTTTTTCTCCTTTCTTGTGAAAAAATTTGGATATGTCAAAAATTTTTTGTACTTTTGCACGCTCTTACCATTCTACGGGGTTACTTGTAGAGACATACACGGCACTTTTGCCGGAACATATACGAAGCGATACAGCCGCTGACTTAGGATCATTATGTCCTCGGTAGCGGCTGTATCGCTTGCAAATGTGGTCTGATAGAAAGGTAAGAGCGTCTGTCAGCCACAGCCGAGGGCTTTTTCTATACCCATCGGCATTGCTCGTATATGTCAGTGATAGAGTTTCCTCTATTCGGTTTTTCTTTTTTGGTTGCCCGGATCTTTGTCAGACTTTCGGGCAGAAAGGTACACCTTGAATGCAGCTTTGCGCTGTTCCTCGGTGAGCGTGAATGTGCCATTGGTCTTGATAGCGCCGAAAATAACCGCCTCATATTGATGTTTGGCATCCAGTTTAGGCAGCAGGCTTTCGAGTGGTAGGATGTCCTGGACTGTCGCACCTATAGCTTGTGCAACTTCGGGCACGAGGAACTTGCCAATAAGCAAAGCATCACCCATCTCCAGCGTCTTTGCAATCATCGCTGCCGGTGTGTCTTTCTTATACTCAAACGTACAAATACCACGCACGCTTTGTTCGCGTCGCCAGTTGAAGCCTTGTGGCTGTTCTACCAAAACCAGATAGTCCCGGTCTTTACTCTGGAACCCTTTCATGCCGTTGAAAAAGGCACGGCTACCTACTAAAATTTTTGTCATTGATTTATTCGTTTGCGACCTTTTTTGAGGTCATTGGTTATTGCCTTTCGGTCAACCTCACTATAGATTTGTGTTGTCTGTAGTTTCTGATGACCAAGCAGCTTTTGAATGGTTGTCAGTTGCACACCGCTTTGTCCTAAATGGGTGGCAAAGGTGTGCCTTGATGAGTGGAATGTTATTTTTGGATCTGCCTTGATGCGGTCCAGTATGTTGCGCAGCGTCTTATTGACAGATGAGTTTGTTGACAGGCTTTTCGTGAGGCGCTCGATGTTGCCATTGTATTTCTCCAGAAGGAGCAGCATTTTGCCACCAAACAGCTCTGCAATCGGCACTTCCACGATGAAGCCTGTTTTTGCCATCTTCTTTGTTAGCCAACCGCCTTTTATGTGCTCATTCCGGAGTGACACAATATCGGAAAACCTCAGTCCGGTATAGCAGCCTATCAGGAACGCATCACGCACTTTGTCTTCGTACCCTTTGAGTGCCATCCTCTCCAGTTTGTGAACTTGCTCTGTTGTCAGAAAACCCTTCTTGCTGACCATCTGCTGGATCCGGAAGCGGTCAAATGGATTGGTGTGGATGATATCACGTTTCCGTGCTTCATTCAACAATGCCCGGAGCAACCGGAGGCGACTGATCCGCGTATTATGTGCAATACCACTTTCACGCAGCCATTTGTCATAACTGACCAAAAACTGATAGTCAATGTCTGTAATCAGCGCACCATGCCGGAACTTGTCAATGTTATTCAACAGGGTTTGATAATTGAGTTTTGTGAGGTTCTTGCGTTCGCTCTGGTTGACAACCTGCGTTCCGAAGTCTGATAGTTTGGCAGCCGGTGAAATGTGCGACCGCACCGCCTCCCTTAGCATTGGTAGATGAACCTCTACACCACGCTTGATGTACTCCAGTTCTACCAACTCCACATCCTGCATCATCTGATAGAGGACATAGTTCAGACTGTCGGCATTCGGGGTCTCAACAACTGCCCCAT
>CAMNMI010000092.1 GCA_946544555.1 uncultured Rickettsiales bacterium | reverse complement strand
CGCATGCCACAAGAAATGGATGAAATGAAACACTTGCCACGACAAAGGACTTATGGGCTTAAATCAGGAGAGAGAGACGGCTTTGGAAAATAAGAAATATTGCAGGACAAAAGAGCAAGGTTGGGAGCATGCGAAGGAGATAATTCCTTTAAGGAAAGTCAGGCACGATCTATCTGATTTTAATCAAGAAATGGATAGTATGGAGAAAGATATGAGGTTTGCTAATAGTCACGACCACTTCTAACCTCTCCTCTCCAACCTCCCTCCCTTAACCTCATACACATCATCAAACCTGTCATTGAAGTCATGGCTGTGAGAGACCATAAGGAGGGCGATGTTGTTTTTCTTTACCAGTTCAAGCATTTCATTTACCACAAATGCAGACATCTCGTTGTCAAGATTTCCAGTTGGTTCGTCTGCAAGGATGATAAGTGGCTTTTTAATAATCGCTCTGGCAATGGCAATACGTTGACGCTCACCACCAGATAGCTCATTTGGCATGGCCTCAGCGCGGTGCGACATTTTCAGCATATCCAGCATTTCCATGGCGCGGTTCTCGGCCTTCTTGCGGCTCACATTGCAAATCAGTTGTGGAATTATCAAATTCTCCTTGGCCGTGAAGTCATTGAATAGATAGTGAAACTGGTAGATAAATCCAATCTTTTTTCTCAACAGTTGATTGCGTTTGTCAACCGACATCTTCGTAGCGTTTTGCTCGTCAATCCAAATTTCACCACTTGTTGGCTCTTGGATTAGTCCTGCAATCTGCAAAAATGTGCTCTTTCCACAACCAGAATTTCCCAGCAACAATGCACTTTTTCCACGCTCAATCTGCAAGTTCACGTCCACCAACACATCATGGCTTGTGTCGCCGTCAATGTATTTTTTCGTTATATGTTTTGCTTCAAGAGCGAGGGACATAATTAATTATTTCTTTATTTTGTCCTTGAACCTATATTCACTCTCATTTTTAAATTCAACAGACAATTTGTCAACCTCACTTGTCATACTTTTACGTGCATCAGCAACAACATCAGTTTGCGTAACCAATGGGTTTTTTGCATAATATAAATTAAGATTTAAACCTCTCCAACGCGCCTCGCTGTAGATAAGTTCGTCAATAACCCAAAAATGTTCATCAAAAATGTTGTTCTCCACAAACTGCAATATTTTCTTTGCGCCCGTATATGAAATCATATAAGATGACATCATCCAGAATTTTTTACCATTTTGTTTATTTAAATACTTGTTCGTCCCATTGGTAAAATAACTTTTAATTTTCTCTCTCAATCTTATGTATGGATTTGGCATGTTTCCATGTGCATTGAATATATCAAACTTGATTAAATCATAATCTCTTGGTGTGTTTTCTAACATTTTGTCAAAATCTTCGTAAAATCTTTCTGGTTTGAAAAATACAAAGTCATCTTCAAAAATGATACTGTTTGAATACTCATTTCTGACTACATCTCGTAGTGCGCGCAAATGCGACATTGTGGCACCAATTTCACCCATTGTTATCAAGCGTTTGCCGTTTTTGTTTGGTCTATATTTAACTACAAAATCAGGTTCTTGTTTGTCATAGATATGATACAATCTGCCAAATTCAAAATTTCTATTACCTTTTAAGAATTCTACACCATCAATCTTTTCACCTGTTTTCATGTCTTTGACAATGATTGTGAACTTTGCATCTGTGCACTTGAAACGTATTTCTTGAAAATTCTTGCCGAACAATTTGCCGTCAAAATATTTCGTCAATAAACTCTCGTATTCCTTTCTGCGCTCAACACTTCTATCCATGTTTAGGACATATACTCTGTCTATATTCTCGTGAGTTAATTTTTTGGTGCTGTGGTTTGGGCGATAGCTGCTGAATAAATTAGCAAAAAAAGCAATAGTCAAGAATGCAATAACAACGACCAAATGCTTCTTATTATTTAAATACTTGATTTTTTTGCAAATCATAGATTATCAATTATTATATTTTTTATTTTTCAAGTTATTCTTCAAGTCAACCCATTTTTTCCATGCATCGTTTGTTGGCAGAGCTGGCTTGCGAAGTTCAGGTGTCAGCTTAATCTTTTTGTTTCTTCCTTCATTGAAGGAATGATTTTCTGTATAGGCCACGTCCATCCAATCTTTGCCATATGTTCGGTTAAATGCATCAATTACGTTGTTTTTGCATATCAATTCCAATGGGCCAAACTTGCACTTTTTTAGTGGATAAATTTCATTTAAATCAATAAAATAAAGTTCTGGGAAAGTTGTCCCACAACCAATATACTTGAAATTGTAATTATAAACTGGCTTTTTGTAATATCTTTTGCATTTGACCAAGTTTGGGAACAAGTCAACTGTTATATTTTCCGTTGCCAAAGTTGGTATAATTTTTAAACTGCCATCGTCCTTATACCGAGCATATGTAAATCTGTCCTTCACTTTATTCAATTTGATTTCTTTTTTTAGTGCAGCCGCCATTTTGTCCTCATCTTCCAAGACGACCAAGTCAACGTCATCGTCCCATGGAATAAATCCGCCATGTCTGATGCTCCCCATTTCTGTGCCCCAGTCAATGCTATATTTTATATTATGCTTTGTGAAGACATAATCCACAAATGCTAAAAGCTCATATGCATCATTCACGGCCCGCTGATTTAGCTTGTCATATGCCATGATGCGATTTTTTGTGAACATGTGAATAAGTTCGTGCTTATCCAAGTTGATTAGCAAATTTGAATGTTTGCTATAACATGCATCATATTTAATTCCATCATCTGGATGCAATTTGTCGCACAGATTGGCGGAAAATAGTAAATATGCTACCAGATAGAACAAAATCCATCCGGGGACAATTGCCACAAACGACAATACCATCGCCCATTTGCCAATCTTTTTACAAATTTGTTTGGCAGAACGCTTCTTCGCCATACTATTTTTTCATCTTCTCGGCAACTGCATCTGGGACAATGTCGTAGTGGTCAAACTGCATGGTGTATTGTGCGCGCCCTTGGGACATTGAACGCAGCGTGTTGACATAACCAAACATGTTTGCAAGAGGCACCATGGCGTCAATCACCTGAGCATTTCCGCGCGCATTCATGCCTGCGATCTGTCCACGGCGACTGTTGATGTCTCCAATCACATCACCCATATATTCCTCAGGCGTGATGACCTCAACCTTCATGATTGGCTCCAACAGCTTTGGATTGCCCTTCTCCTTCAATTCACGGAATGCATAGCGGGCAGCCAATTCAAAGGCCAGCGCCGATGAGTCAACCTCGTGATATTGTCCATCCACCAATGTCGCCTTAAAGTCAATCACTGGATAGCCAAAACCAAGTCCGTCCTTTTGTGCGTATTCCAATCCTTTCATGACGCCCGGGATATACTCCTTTGGAACGGCACCACCGACAATTTTGCTCTCAAACTGATAGCCAGCACCTCTTTCCAGTGGTTCAAAGTCAATAACCACGCGCGCGAACTGTCCTGAACCACCACTCTGCTTTTTATGGAAGTAGTCAATCTGCACGGCCTTGCCAAGACACTCACGGTAGGCCACTTGTGGAGCACCAACATTCACGCCAACGTTGAATTCCCTCTTCATTCTGTCAACGATGATTTCAAGGTGCAACTCACCCATTCCC
>CAMNMI010000091.1 GCA_946544555.1 uncultured Rickettsiales bacterium | reverse complement strand
CTCTCTCTCTCTCTCTCTCTCTCGCTGCGCGAAGAGATAATATTAATATAATAATTAATAAGTTTCATATAAACAAAATAGCTATTAAACAGAAAGATTATGTTTGTAAAAAGTTATTTGTCAAGAGGGGGATGTTGTGTCGTCAGAGGATGCGTCTTAGTGGTTTGTATCTCGCTCTGTGCTACGCAACGAATTTAATATATTATCTTGATTTTAATAAAATTCCAGCAAACAATGCCGTGCAAGCTGTTTTATAAACGTTTTTGATTTATAAAATGAGCGGTGAAAAACATATTTCTGTCCTAAAAAAGGAGGTCATTGACCTGCTTGAACCTTCCAAAGGAAAAGTTTTTATTGATTGCACGTTTGGTGCAGGGGGGCACACAAGGGCTTTACTTGAAAAAGGGGCAAGTGTTATTGCGATTGATAGGGATATTAACAACAAAAAGTTTGCAGATGAATTGCAACAAATATATGGAGACAAACTAATATTTATTAATGATAAGTTCTCAAATCTTAAAGAAATACTTGAAAAGTATAACTTTATAAAAAATCAAGAACATGAAGTATTACTTCACGGTATTTTATATGATATTGGCGTTTCATCAATGCAAATTGACGAGGCAGAAAGAGGGTTTTCTTTCCAAAAAGATGGGCCTCTTGATATGCGTATGGGCTGCAATTTGATGTCCGCGGAGGACATAATAAACAGTGCTTCCGAGACCGAATTGGCGGACATAATATTTAAGTACGGAGATGAACGTTTTTCACGAAAAATAGCTGCTGCAATAGTAAAACAGCGGACAGAAGCGCCCATCAAGACAACCTTGCAACTGGCTAATTTGATAAAAGAGAGTTTGCCATTTTATCACGACAAAATCCATCCTGCGACCAGAACTTTTCAGGCCTTGCGAATTTGCGTGAACGAGGAATTGCAAGAAATTGAAAAAAGCCTGGAAATAGCAGCAAGTTTTGCGCCAGTAGGGTGTCGCATCGCTGTAATAACTTTTCACTCATTAGAAGACAAAATTGTCAAGAATATATTCCAAAAATATTCAAAAGGTGAAATCCAACATTTTAATCGCTATAACCCTGAAATACTGACCTCACAGCGCAACTTATCAAGTATTACTTTAAAAGTAATTACAAAGAAACCAATTACTCCAACCAATGAGGAAATCCAACAAAATGTCCGTTCACGAAGCGCAAAGTTGAGGGTTGCGGAAATTGTTTGATTGATATATTTATCAAAATTTCATTTGCATTTTCATATTTTTCTATTAAAATGCTATTGTTATGGGAGTTTTTTCTTACATAATTGTAAAAGATAACAATGAGGCAAGCGGTATCGTGAACGCAAAAAATATTGATGAGGCACGTGAACTGTTGCTAAAAACAGGTGCAAATATTTTGAGTTTGCATCAGAAGTTTTTCTCGTTACAATCATCAACAAAGCTGTCAAGGAAAGAGTTGATATACTTTTTTAGCTCAATGTCATCAATGGATAAGGTAGGTGTGGACGTTTTGAAGGCCTTGCAGTTGATGAAGGATGAAATTGCGTTGAATGCTAAAATGAAAAAAGTTTGTACGAAAATATATGATTTTGTTGGAAATGGTAGTTCATTTTCTGACGCTTGCAAGCAGGCTTCGCCAAGCTTTACAAACGACTTTGTTGGACTTATAAATGTCGCAGAGCAGACAGGTCAGTTTGCATCCGTGTTTGAGCAGTTGGTTGCGTATATTAAATGGAATGATGACATAAGGAGACGTGCTAAAAAAGCCATTAGAGGTCCTATTTTTACATTGATTTTCTTGGTCGTGATGATTGTCGCAATGTCAGTTTTGATGTTGCCAAAAGTTGTTGAATTTATTACATATTTTAACTACGACCCACCATTTTATACACTTGCACTGATTGCATTCTCTGATTTTGTAAGAACAAAATGGTATGTTATCTGTGGGTTGATTGTTGGTTTTATAATTTTTACAAAAGTTATATCAAAAGTTAATTACGGAATTGCATGTGTAATTGACAGATTTAAGCTGCATATTCCAATTTTCGGCCAACTTATTTTGAAGCTTGACACATCAAGGTTTATCTCGTTTTTTAGTTTGATGTATAACAGTGGTGCTGAAATGTTAAATATCATTGAGAGTATTTCTCACATTTTGTCAAATAAATATCTGCAAAAGTGCACAAAGAATATCAAATATAATATTTTGAATGGTGAGAGTATTTTTGCTGCGATTGATAAGGAAAAGGTTTTTCCAAACATGTTCCGTAAGATGATGGCAATTTGTGAAACAACTGGTGAGGTTGGCCCAGTGCTTGAAAATGTGCGTTATTTCTACGACAAGGAAACAGCCGAGACGACTGATAAAGTTGTTGGCACGATTAAGCCAGTTACGACAATCTTGCTTGGTGGTGTCATTGCGTGGATGGGTGTTGGTATGCTTGGTCCTATTTACTCTAATATTGGTAGCATGGGCGACATTGGATCGACGGCGAAGGATGTTTAATGGAACAATAATTGAAAAGAGTAATTAATGTTGCGTCAGAGCGGAGCGCGTTTGGCCGACGAGCACAGCGAGGAGCAAAATACAAACCGCGATGGCGTGGCCTCGGGCGGCGCAACAATTTCACTTGAAAAATAAAAATAAACATTTCAGTTTGTATAGATGTCTTTAAAACTTGGAAATACATCATTATTTATTGCGGCTGTTGTTGCTTACAGCATGTTCTTTCCTGCATGTAGTTCAGATAAATACACATCAAAAGATGGCGAGGTCATTTTTTCCGCTTCATCAAATATAGAAGAAAGTCCTTCTTTGATTGGAGTTGACGTCAATGTTCCAAAAACGGTAGAAAATACATGTCTTTTGGTAACCGACTTTGACCCTGAAAATATTGGTATCTCAATGGATAGTTATCCAAAAATCAATGACGGTCAGTATAAAAGCTTGTTTGCGAGAGACGGAAAATACGACTTTTATGTACATCCTATTGTCTGCGATGGCGCTATTTATGACTTCACGAACGGGAAGATTGTGGCCTACAAACTTGATGCAAAAGGAAATGTAAAAAAGCAGTGGAGTACAGCTGTCTTTGAAGGCAATGAGAAAGACAATATCCAACTTGCAAATGCACGCTTGAAGGATGGATTTATTTATACATCAGCAAGCAATGGATGGGTTGCAAAATTTGACGTAGCAAAGCGCGCTGTTGTCTGGAAAAAGCACTATGCAGGCGGCTTTGGTGCAAGTCCAACGGTTCACAATGACAGAGTTTATTTAATCACTGCCACAGACGAATTGCTTGCGCTGGATGCAAATACAGGTGAAGTTGACTGGCAAATAGAAGAGGACAGTGGTACAACAACATCATTGCAAACACCGCCGGTTGTTGTGTATCAAGACAAGGTTTTGGCTGGCTTTTCAAACGGAATTTTGGCTCTTGTTGGGGCTGACAGTGGCGATATTGTGTGGAAAACCAAAGTTATAAATGGGCGCGCAAGCGGGAACATTGTCAACATATTGGATATAGATTTTCCGCCAGTTATATTTGAAAACGAAGGCATTGTCGTAGCAGGAGGAATTCGTTCAAGCGTAATGGGATTTGACTTGCTTACAGGCCAACCTCGCTGGCAAATCGCGACTGGACTAAATAGCTACATGTTAAAAAATGATGACGGCTTCGGCTTTTTTGTTGACA
>CAMNMI010000090.1 GCA_946544555.1 uncultured Rickettsiales bacterium | reverse complement strand
ACAAACATTGACTTTTCCGAGGAGGAAGTTCCGCGGAACGTGATTGATGATGTCGCGCGCATGGCCGAGGAGTTGAAGGCGAAGATAACCGCTTGTTTAGCTGACAAAACCGCCATTGACAAAATCAATAACGGCGTGAAAGTGGCGATAATCGGCGCTCCGAATGTTGGCAAGTCATCGCTGATTAACTGGCTCGCGAGGCGGGAAATAGCCATCGTCTCTCCGATTGCGGGCACGACCAGAGATGTGCTGTCGGTTGACGTTGATGTTGAGGGTTACAAAGTGAGTTTTTTTGATACAGCAGGCATGCGCGAGACCGCTGATTTAGTGGAGCAGGAGGGCGTCAAGCGCGCCAAAAATATTGCCGAGTGCGCGGACTTGCAGATTGTCATTTTTGATGCAGAAAATTTCCAGCAGGCAGAGTTTGAGGCACTAAAAAGGCAGTATCCAGTGGCGCTGTTTGTGTTGAATAAGATTGATTTGCGAGGACAAAAAAATACGGATTTTGATGTCAATATTTCTATTTTGAAGGAGGAAAATTTGGATGTTTTGATGGCTAAAATCAAGGAGCGGGTGCTGCAAAAAGTAGAGCTCGTGCATGCGCCAATGCTTACAAATGAGCGGCATGAGGCGCTACTGCGTCAGTGTTTGCAGGCGTTGCAGCGAATTGACTTTGCGGCGCTGCCGATAGAGCTCATCAGTGAGGAGCTGCGCGCGGCCACCGATGCGATCGGGCAGATTACGGGGCAGATCTACACGGATGACATTTTGGATAATATTTTTAGTAAATTTTGCATTGGAAAATGAGTGAGATTTTGTTGGCCGATGGCACACTTTTTGACAAGTTGGAGGCGCATAAACAGGGGCTTCAGCACTATGCATTTTCGGTTTTTTTGTTCGCAAAGAACAACTTGCTTTTGCAAAAAAGGAGCATGAAAAAATACCACTCTGGCGGCCTTTGGACGAACACGTGTTGCAGTCATTTTGCTGGCTTTGATGACCTAAATAACAAAGAGAAAACGGCGGCGCGGCGGCTCTATGAGGAGCTTGGCATGGACTACAAACGCGATTTGCACTTGGTTGATGTTTGCGAATATCAGGCGGATGTTGGTTGCGGGCTGATTGAGAATGAGATTGACTACATTTTTGTTGGCAAAGTCGCCGTTGATACTGACATCAGACCCAACCCGGACGAGGTTGAGAACGTCATTTTTGAGGACTTTCATGCGCTTATAGAAAATGTGAAAAAGTCGCCACAAATATACACAAAATGGTTGCAGATTATCCTTGCAAATAGCGAGTTCATCCAGAAAATAGAGGACAAACTCAAAACTATTTCTTGACCGTTTTCAAGTATTCCCTGTATTCGCTCATGTCCCACTTCTTGCGCGCGACACCCTCTTGCATAGCGGCCTCAACAATCGCAGGGCAGACAAAATGCATGTTACGCTCATCAAATGGCACTGGCAAGATATATTCGCGACCGAACTCAAATGTGGTCGTGTTGTAGGTCTCCCTGATTTTCTGCGAGACATTGCCGTCCTTGACAATGCTTGCGAGCGCTTTAACAGCCGCAATAAGCATGTTGTCGGTGATTTTTGAAGCTCTGCAATCCAGCGCGGCGCGGAACAGATATGGGAAACAAAGCACGTTGTTGACTTGATTTGGATAATCACTGCGCCCTGTGCCGATGATGACATCCTCGCGTGCGGCCTTGGCGTCCTCTGGCGTAATCTCTGGATTTGGATTGGCCATTGCGAAAATGATTGGATTTGCAGCCATCGTTTGCACCATTTCCTTTGACAAAACGTTCGCAGTTGACATTCCCAAGAAGATGTCGGCGCCATTCACTGCCTCTGCCAGAATGCGCGCGCTCGTATCGTTTGCAAATTCTTCCTTGTATTTATTCATGCGCTCTGTGCGGCCTTTGTAGATAACACCTTTTGTGTCGCAGATTGTGATTTGCTCCTTCTTGACGCCAAACAACAACAGCATTTTAGCACACGCCAAAGCCGCCGCGCCAGCCCCGTTAATTACGATTTTCACGTTTTTGTCGTCAAGTTTTTTGCCTGCAATCTCGCATGCATTTAGAAGTCCAGCGGTCATTACAACAGCTGTGCCATGTTGGTCATCGTGGAAAACCGGGATGTCAAGTAAGTCCTGCAATTTTTTCTCAATCTCAAAGCACTCTGGCGCCTTGATGTCCTCTAAATTGATGCCTCCCCACGTTCTTCCAATGTTTTTTACCACCGTCACAAACTCGTCAATATCCTTGGTTTCAACCTCAACGTCAATGCCGTCAACGCCTGAAAATGCCTTCATGAGCGCCGCCTTGCCCTCCATTACTGGCTTTCCTGCCATTGCGCCAATGTCTCCAAGCCCTAAAACAGCGGTTCCATTTGAAATGATGGCCACCGTGTTGGCTTTGGAAGTGTATTCATAGGCCAAAAAGTTGTCTTGCTGTATTTCCAAACATGGATACGCGACACCAGGAGAATACGCTGTCGACAAGTCGCGAGCATTCTGAATTGTCTTCGTTAGTGCAATTTCAATCTTTCCGTGCTTGCCGCGCGAGTGAAACTGTAAAACCTCCTCCTTCGAAACCTTTGCCATATAAAAATCATATTCGTTTAGTTTCTAATTTTGTAAATGTCAAGAAAGCTTAAATTGGGAAATTTGTTGCACAGCGCAGAGTAAGTTTATGTAATAGACAAAGCGATGAGCGAAATACAAACCGCGAGGGCGTAGCCTCGGCAGTGCAACATCATCTTGCATATTAAAAAGTTGATACTAATGATTAAATTATGTGTATAGGAACAATCATCAAAGCAATTCCGAAAATCGTAAAGATACTAATCATTGTTGCTCTATTTGTTGGTCTATGGTTTATACTTGTGCTTTTGAATAACAAATTTCATATCTTTTCTGTCTTCGGAAACATCATGCAATATGTAGTTGATGGTGTTGGCAAGGGGCTAAAAGCACTTGGAATGAAAACATAATATGTACGAAGCAAAACAATACGACATAGCGATTATTGGTGGAGGAGTAATTGGAATGTTCATGGCCTCAAAGTGCGTAACCGCCGGTTTGCAGACGGCTATAATAGAGGGCTCACATCAGGTTGGTGGACAGTGTGCGGCACTGTATCCTGACAAACACATTTTTAATATTCCACTAGTTGATACACTCACCTCGCAAGAGCTCTGTGACAGATTACAAGAACACATTCATAATTGTGATGTTTTATTAAATTGTAATGTTGACAAATTGGTAAAAACAAACGGTGTATTTGAGGTTGTTGCATCTAATCTTAAAATAACTGCACGATATATCATTATTGCCATTGGAAAAGGCCATATTGTGCCTAACAAATTGCCACTACCGAATGCCACCAAGTTTGAAAACAAAACACTGTTTTACACGCTGAAAGATTGTCATATCCTCCAAGACAAAAATGTAGTCATTGCAGGCGGCGGAGACAGCACTATTGACTGGGCGTGCGAGCTTGTTGGCATTGCAAAAAGCGTTACAATCATCCACCGCAGAGAGATTTCCAAGCCAGAAAATCAACAGTTTGAACGCTTCAAAGAACTTATTTCAGCCGGCAAAATAGCAGTCAAAGCACCGTGCAATATTATTTCCATTGAAGGAGACGATGACAACGGACTTCTCCACAAAGTTATCACATCCGGCGGAGAGGTTGAAACCGACTATTTACTGGCATTTTATGG
>CAMNMI010000089.1 GCA_946544555.1 uncultured Rickettsiales bacterium | reverse complement strand
ATTTGTCGTCACTTGATCAAAATAGGGAGGGCGCGTCGTTTGTGCCAGAGGCCTCAATTGAGATCTACAAGGTTCAACGCGGTGCTAGAATTGGTTTGAGTGATTAATTTATGGCTAACCGAGAGTTTTTTAATTTCAACCATAGGATTACTTTTCAGAAGGAAGTGCAAACCAGCGGCGAGTTTGGCGAGATTGTGTCAAGCTGGGCCGATGTGAAGACCGTGTGGGCTAAAATAGAGCCTTCGGGCTACAATCAGAATATTGCACGCATGAAAAACGATGTGGAAATTTCCTACACTATTGTCGTTCGTTTTGACGAGGAACTGAAAGGGTGCAAGCGGATACTGTTTGGTGAACGTGTGTTCAAGGTTTTAAGTGTTATGTGCCTGAACGAAAGCCGCGAACTGCTGACAATTTTTGCCAGCGAACTGGATGAGAGTTTAAATGATTAGTTTATGACAATTAAAAGTTTAGAAATACAGAGAATGGTTGTGCAGGCGGCCAAAAATATTGCGTTTTTGCAGCAAAATGACATCAATGTTTATGCCTCGGTGCCTGCGCGTGTGAAAATGCCTTATGTGAAATTGCTGGCGTTGAACTTTGCGACTGCCAAGGATGCAGCGGATTTGCAGCGAGTTGCTGTGTCGCTTTTTGTGGCTACGGAAGGTAAAAACAATGTGCTGCTTTTGAATATTGTTGAAGCACTTTATAACTACTTACCAAGCAAGTTGGAGGCGTATTGCGATACACACGAATTGCCGTTTGAAATGGTGGATATTTATGATGCAAATTTCACAATAAACGAAGATCTGAAAAACGCGGCTTGGACAGGAACATACACAATCATACTTGATATCAGATGATTATTTTTCCTCGTCTATGCCCCTTATGATTTTGTTGATTTCTCTGTGAACGACATCTTCAACGATGCGCTCCAAATTTTCATTTAAGAAGGCAACAATCTTTGGTTGAATAAGGTCGCCAACAACCTGTTCAAGTGTCTTGCTACTTGCTTGTGCTGTTCTTGTTTCTCGTTCACAGATGATTTGGTTTTTAACATTTTCAATCAGCTCGGTTATGCTGCGTTTGACGCCATTTTTAGTACCTTCTTCAATTTTTGAAGATACCTGCGATTTTGGTTTGGTCTCAACTTTTACAATTGCTTTTGGAGAAACAACTTCATTTTTCTCTTCTTTTTTTGGTGCTTCTTCCAGCAATTCATCCATTTTATCTGCTATTTGCGAAGCAGGAACCTCCTTCTCTTGCTCTATCAATTTCTCATCTTTTGCTGTGCCAATGACACTATTTAGTAAATCATCAGACTGTATATCATACTTATCATCAGCAACTGCAACCTCCTCTGGAACATCATCTTTATGCACCATTGTCTGCTTTACAGGCACAAACTGATTTGTGATTGTCTCTTCAATATTATTCTCTGCTGGCTTTGCAACGGGTTTGTCTTCTAAAACACTTTCATCCACCTTACTAATTAAATTGTCAAGCAACGAATTTGAATCGAATTTTTCTTCCTCTGCTTTAACGGCTGCTTCTTGCTCTGTTTTTGCACTCGAGTCGTCATTGTCAAGCAATTTCCCAAGAAGGTCGTCATAATTTTCTGCTTCCTCAATTTGTTGTGTCTGTTGAGCCTCAGAAACTGGAATTGGTGCAACCGATTGATGTGGTTTATCTGTAAGCAAATTGCCAAGCAAATCATCTACATTTTCATCAGCTTTTGCAGTATTTTCAGTGGCTACTTTACTTTCATTGTTTGACTGTGCAGGAGCATTATCAAGTAAGTCATTCAATAAATCATCATCACTTGCATTTGGTTGTCCTGATGTCTCTGTTGTAGCTGGTGAAACATTGTCTGTTGTGCTATCCAATATGTCGTCATTTAAAATATCGTCTTCAACTATGTCCTCTATTTCAGCCTGTTCCTGGTTGTTTTTTGATATTACATCGGCAACCATGTTATTCAAAATATCAATACTTTCATCACCTTCGTTTGCTTGTGCTGCGGTTTCTTGCTGTATAACGACACCATCGGATGTGTCCATTAGAGAGCCGAGTAAGTCGTTTTCCTGAACGTTAACGTCAGTACTTTCGCCACTTATCTTCTCTTTTATCTGGCTCAAAATATCGTCATTAATGTTTTTTTTCTTCTTAAAAAACATATAAAATCTATTCATTTAAGAACTTGAAATTTAAAAATCAAGAAAAAAAATGGTAATAGTATGCCTGATAATTATAATTAATATGTTTTAATCTCTTCATAAGAGGTTAAAGTTATGTTTGGCAATTGCAGCAGAACAAATTAAAAGTCGGATTATTACAAAGTTTCATTGTGAATTTTGAATAAGAAAAGGAACAATTTTTGAAGACAACCCATTAAAATTGACAAATTGGTTTTTAGCATTTTATCTTGAAAAAGAAAAGCAACATTTATAACATTTAACCAATAATTGAAAAGTACATTGATTTGGAAAATACACAGCTTTACACATTGATTTATAAAGTAAAAGGGGGAAAATTTACAAGAATTAATCGCACTTCAAAGCACAATTACTTCTACAACTTTGTAATTCCTGGCCAGTTTTGTGGATACATCTACCCTGCAATTTGCACTCGTCGTAGCATGCTCGTTGAACTGGGTTCCAGCTTGTAGACGCCGCATGGGCTATTTTACTTGTGTCGTTTTGTGGGTAAAGGAAAACAGCACAGAAACCAATAAACACTATTTTCTTCATAAACCAATAGTTTATAATACACTGAAATATATTATTGTCAACTATTAGTTTATAAAAATATTTTTGGTACGTTACGCCCTAATAAAAGGAACAAATTGACATTTATAATTTGCATAAAATGTTGTTGCTATGAACCCCTTTTACCACAAACGAACCGAAGGAATAACTAAAGCTGACATTTTGAAGGCCGACAAAGATGCTGGTTTGGCTGATATTTCCGATAATTTTTGTGTTCATGGATTGAATAATTTGGATAATGCACAGGAAGGCGATTTGTCGTTTTTCACAACATTGTTGGTATCAGGAAATAAGTATGTAGAGGCACTAAAAAACACCAAGGCATCATATGTGATTGTGAAAAAACAGCATAAGGACATGGTGCCGGGGCACATCAAAACCATAATCAGTGAGGAACCATACATCACATTTATGCGTCTTTGCAAGATGTTGATGGTTGAAAAAGTTGCCAAAGGAGACAGTAAAATTGCGACCAGCGCGCAGATTGGCAAGTTTGCAAGCATTGGAGAATGTGTTGAGATTGGCGAAAATGTCGTGATTGATGATTTTGTTAAGATTGGTAGTGGTGCTAAAATAGGCGCTGGAACAGTGATAAAAGCAGGTTCGGTGATTGGGGATAACTGTCAGATTGGTGAAAATTGCGTAATTGGCACAAATGCTTCAATTCAATACACAATAATGGGCGACAGATGCAATATTTATGCTGGCGCAGTCATTGGTCAGGATGGTTTTGGATTTGCTTTTGACAAGAGAGTAATGCATAATGAAAAGCTGGATCATTTCAGTTTTGTGCAAATTGGAAATGACGTTGAAATTGGCTCCAATACATGTATTGACCGCGGAATGTTCCTACCAACGACAATCGGAAATGACGTGAAATTGGATAACATGGTGCAAATTGCGCACAACGTCACGGTCGGCGATCACACTGTTATGGCGGCTCACACAGGGGGTGCGGGCAGCACAACAA
>CAMNMI010000088.1 GCA_946544555.1 uncultured Rickettsiales bacterium | reverse complement strand
TGCAACGCAAGTAAAATGTGATATTCAAAACATAACGACAGATGAGATTGCCGTTGATGACTTTGTTGATGTCTATGTCGGTGGATACGAAGTTGCGCATGGGCAAATTGCGGTAATAGGTAACAGCATTGATGTCTACACTGGCTCACGCACGATTTTGATTAATAGAATAGATAGCATCAAAGGATATGAAGAGGCAGTCAAACCGGGAATAAGCGTGATGATAAAAGTCAAAGCCAAGAGCCAACACGATGTGTTTAAAATCTCTTCGGAGGCGCTTGAAACCACTCCAACAGGAGCATTCATGGTGAAGGTTTTGAAGCCCGAGGATGGTAGCATTTCAACCAAAAACATCTGGGTTTATAGCGAAAATGACGGCATAAATTATGTCTACGGGCTTGAAGATAAAGATATGGTTGTTGAGCGCGGCCATGAGTTTGTCAATGTTGGCGAGAAGGATATACAGTATGTCGCGGTTGATGCGAGCAAAACAGCGGAGCAGGGCGGTAAAACAGGGTTCTTTCAGGGTATTAAAAATGTTAAGGATTTGGTTGTGCACCAAGTTTCACTTGTTGCAGACAAAGTTGTGACGTTCATTGTTGATATTCCTGAATTTTCAAAGTTTTTCTTTGCTTCAATCAAAGATGATATAGTTGAATTGTTTGGCAAAGTGAAAAGTTTGTTCTAAAAATATGAAATACGCGAATTTTTTTACATTGTTTGTTGCTTTTTTAATCACAAAAACAGGCAATGCGTACGCTATAACCTTGAAGGAAGCGCTTGAAAAGGCGTATGAAAATAGTGAGACAGTTGAGATGAAAGAAAAACTCCGTGATTTTGGAGACATTAACCGCGACACTGCTATTTTGGCGCTTCTCCCAACAGTCCAACTTGATTGGCAGAGCCAGAAGATTTTAAGTAAACCAAAACTATTTTCAATGCCAAGTAATGTACAACCGACAACACCAATGGAAACTGAACTTGTGAAAAATCTGTCTTCTGGTGGAAATAAAAAACCATGGATGACGGTTTTATCGGTTAATGTCAAAAGTTCACTGTCAATTTACAAAACGTGGCCTGGTGTCTATATTGCGAGCAAGGGAAAAGACGCCAAGGACTATGAATACAAGGGCTTTCTTGAAGACTTTGGTTTGCTTTTCATCCAGAAATATATGGATATAATCTACAATGAGAGTGCTGCCAAGGTCTATGAGCAAATGTCTGACACTTTTGAAAAGAAAATGAAAAAAATCAGTGTGATGAATAAATATGGTTCTGCTAAAAGCGATCAAGTTGTCCTTGCTGAAGCACAATTTTACAGAAACAAAGCTGACGTAATAAGCACCAAATCTGCACTTGATAAGGCCAAGATGGAGTATAAAATTATGACAGGAGAAGACCCTGTTGACCTGCAAATGCCAGATGTCATGAACGCGCAACTACCGGCAAAAGACAAAGAGGATTTTGTCAATTTAGCGCTAAGTAAAAACAGCAAGCTTTTACAGGCGGAAAATGAGGCGACATCACAGAAATATTATGCCATGGTGCAAGCATTTGATATGTTGCCGGAGGTTTACACTGAATTTTCATATGTCAAATACAAGTCAAAAGGGTTCTTGAACATGAATTATTCCTACATGGGATTTGGCGCAACATGGGCGATTAACGACAAGTTAAACCGCTTCAATACTGCACGCAAGGAGTATAAAAATTACAGAATTGCTGACTTAAACTACAACCTCACGAAAAAGCAAACCGAGCAAGATGCTGCATATGCATGGGATCAGTATTTCTCCATGAAGGACTTGGTTGTGGCCACTAAAAAGGCACTTGATGCAAGCAAGAACTCGCTGAAGGAGATTAAAGTTTCTGTCGCTACCGGCACTGCAAGTTTTGTGGACGAAATGGATGTTGAAACACGCTATTTGAACTCAAATCTTGACTACCTAAACGCCCAGAAGGCGCTGATTTTAGCATACTACCGAATTATCAGCATGACAGGAGTTGGCTATTTACCAGTTGAGTGATATGGCAGAGAACGAAGATTTTCAAAACACCCTCTACACAGGAGACAATTTATACATCCTCAACGGCTTGAATAGTGAAATTGCCGATTTGATTTATCTTGATCCTCCATTTAATTCAAAGAGGATTTATGAGGCACCCGTTGGCACAAAGGCACAAGGCACAAGTTTTAAGGATATTTGGCATAAGGAAGATATTGATAGGGAATATTTACTTGAAATGTTTGAAGAACAACCAGAATTGGCAAGGTTTTGTGACACTTTGGGAAAAATACACGATGAGGCGATGATGTCGTATATTACCTATATGGCACAGCGAGTGCTTGAATTACATAGAATATTAAAACCAACTGGTTCACTTTACTATCATTGCGACCCGACTGCTGGGCACTATGTTAAAATAATGTTGGATATTATATTTGGGAAGAAGAATTTTAGGAATGAGATTTGTTGGTGTTATTCAACATCTGGGAGACCAAGACAATGGCTACCAAGAAAACATGACACAATATTTGTCTATACAAAAAACAAGAATAATTACTATTGGAATGATGATTTCAAAGTGGAATATTCGCAAGAATATATTGATAGCCATTTTATACACAAGGATGAAGAAGGCAATAAATGCAGAATAAGAGTTGATTATGGCAAGGAAAGGGTTTATTATCCAGAAGAAGGCATGACGCCAAATGACTGGTGGGTTATTCCTTATGTCAATTCAATGGCAAAGGAAAGAGTTGGATATCCAACACAAAAACCACTGGCATTATTGGAAAGGATAATAAATATGTCTTGCCCAGAAAAAGGAGTTGTTCTTGACCCATTTTGTGGATGTGCGACAACTTGTGTGGCAGCACAAAAACTTGGCAGGCACTGGATTGGAATTGATATTGAAGACAAGGCAGTTGATTTGCTAATTCAACGTCTATCTGATGGTGGAGATGACAGCAAGGACAAAAGCAAAACAAAGGCAAACAAAGGAATGTTCAATGATTTTATCGCAACAAAAATTGTTCCAGTGAGAACTGATTTAGGCGAGGAATACAATGCAGAAAATCAACCAAAAACAAAAGAGGAAATTAAAAACTTTTTATATCAAAAGCAAGAAGGTCAAGTTGTTGATGGGCAGAAAAAATGCAAGTGCAAGGGTTGTGGGAACTACTATTTACTGAAAGATTTAGAAATAGACCACATTATACCACGAGCAAAACACGGGCAAGATGTAATACAAAATTTTCAACTTTTATGTGGCAACTGCAACCGCTTGAAAAGTCAGGCAACAATGGAACAGTTGAAAATAAAATTACGAAAAATAAGGGAAGAAAGATTGGATTGCGAGTTTGGTGAGTAATATGTCAGGAGAAAAAAGGAATATCATTGAAATTTTTTGCCACAGATACAAGGCAACGCTGTTGTTTTTTGGGCTGTGCTTGGCTTACAGTATTTTTGGCTATACACACATTTCAAAGGAGAACCACCCAGAGGTGAAAATACCTTATATTTCTGTGCTGACAATACTGAAAGGTTCATCTGCGGAAGATGTTGACAGGATGGTCACCAAGCCGATTGAGCGCAAACTGCAAGGACTTCAAAATGTGAAAAAGATAACCTCAACATCTGCGTTTGGATATGGATATACGCTGGTTGAGTTTATCGCAGATGCAGATGCAGAGACATGTTTGAGAAAAGTCAAGGACAAGGTGGACGAGGTAAAACCTGACTTGCCAGATGACATTGAAGAGCCAACAATCAGTGAAAT
>CAMNMI010000087.1 GCA_946544555.1 uncultured Rickettsiales bacterium | reverse complement strand
ATACCTTATGCTTTGCTGGCGTTGGATTATCTGGTGTTGGAGCTGGAGTTAAATATTCACACATTTTTTTTTGAAAATTTGCATTCTTAAAACTTATTTCTCCCTGTTCTGTTATAACTCTCTCTATAGTAACTGCCGGTGGTTGAGCCGTTGCACTTTCTAAATCATAGCCATCTTTTGAAAATAAGGATAAAGAAATCAACAAAGTTGTTGTCAAATTTCTTAAAAATGCCATTTATACTTACGCAAAGTTGCTTGTAAAAACCATTTTGTTATTTGCAAATTAAAAAAGCGGTATTTTTCAAGGTTTGTGAAAGCTTGCAAATTCGGTGGTTCTGTCCTAAAAAACGCAGATGATATAAGGAATATTGCGGGCATACTCAACCTTGATGACGAGCAGAAAATCATTGTCGTGTCTGCATTTTATGGCATCACCAACAAGTTGGTTGAACTTTTTAACTTGGCAAAAAATGGAGAAAATTTAACCTCGCAGCTGGATGAAATTAAAAACTTTCATATCAAAATGGCTGCGGATTTGGATGTTGAAAATAGTGATATTTTGGCACTACTTTCCAAGCTGGAACAGGCATTGAAAGGTATATCAAGTTCAAACGAAGATGAAATTCATGACCTTGTTTTGAGCTTTGGAGAGCGTTTGTCATCGCTGATTATCTACAAATTTTTGTCATTGCAGGACGGCAAAACTGGATATATTCACTCGGAGAAGGTCGTAAAAACTGACAGTAATTTTGGCCGTGCAAAGGTATTCATTGAAGAGACTAAAACCGCTATTCAAGCCACCGCGAGCGCATTGTCGGATGCAAAAATAATTGTTTGCGCGGGGTTCATTGCATCAAGCAAAGAAGGAAAAATCACCACGCTCGGCAGAAACGGCTCGGACTATTCGGCAGCTCTCTATTCAAGTGCGGTCAATGCCTCTGTGCTGGAAATATGGAAGGACACAAATGGGCTCTTCACTGCCGATCCAAAAATCGTGGAAAATGTCCGTATTATAGACAAAATTAGCTATCAGGAGATGCGCGAACTGTCTTCGCTTGGCAATAAAGTCGTGCATGTTGACGCTATCACGCCATGCATCACCGCGAGCATTCCAATCCTGCTAAAAAACTGCTATAATCCGTCCTTCCCGGGCACCCTCATTGCATCGGAAGGGAACAGCGATGCTATCAACGGGATTGTCAAGTTGGATGGTCTGTCAACGCTGACTTTGCAAGTTAATGAGATGGTTGACATTGACAAATTTGCTATCAAATTGCAGGAGACAATCGGCCAATTTAGGGACTACATCGTGTCATTTTCGCAGAATATCAATCAGCGCATTTTTGCCGCGGTTATCAAAAATAAGGCAGATGATTTCATCAAAAAAATCACTGAAATTTTCGGCCACCACATTGACATTGGCGACATCAAAATCACTCAATCAGAGCCACGTTCAATGATTACCGTGCTCGGCTCAAACCTCATAAACTCTGTCGGTGTGTCGGGGCAAATCTTTGGAATTCTACAAAAAGAGCACATCAATGTTTATTCCATCCAAGACGAATTTTCGGCCACGCGTATATCATTTCTGTGCCCCACCGAGAGCGCTAATTTAGTCATCAAACTGCTTCATAAGGAGCTTGTGGAGAAGTGATTATTTCTTGCTAATTCCAACCAGAAAAATCTCACTGCTGTCTTTGCGTGAGGAGTTTGGTTTGAACCTGTGCGCAAACCTAAAACTGCGCCGCATGTCCTCAAAAATAGCTCTGTCTGCGCCCTTAATGGACTTGCAAACAAAGTGTCCGCCTTCGGCCAGATGCTCTCCGCAAAATGCCATAGCTGTTTCCAAAATGCGCTCACTGCGCAAGCGGTCAATCTCGTCATTTCCAATCGCGTTCGGTGCAATATCACAAATCACGCAGTCAGCTTTGGCGCCCTTTTTTGTCTTGGCGCCAGTCAGTTCTTTCAGCTCGGCGACCAGCTGTTTTTGAACCTCCGCACTCTCAAAATCACCCTGAATAAAGTGCAAATCCTCATGTTGAAACTTCACCGGCAGCAAGTCAAGGCCAATCACCTGCTTGCCAGCGAACTGTTTATTAGTCAAAATCACCTGCGACCAGCTCCCGGGCGCGCATCCGAGGTCAATGATTGTCCTGATTTTTGGCTCAAAAATACGATATTTATTCTGAATTTCCAGCAACTTATAGGCCGACCGCGCGAGGTAGCCCTCAATCTTTGCAGCATTCGCAAATGGGTCGTTCACCTGCCTCCGAAGCCACTTCTGCGATGAATTTGTCTTCCCCTTCGCATCAATATTTGTCTTCCGATTGTTGAACTTCACAGTCCCATCAGTTGCCACGAGCTCCTGCTTTTTCTTGAAATTGGAATGTAGTGAGGTGTGTTTTTTCATGTGCCGGGCAATTTAAACATGTTTAGTGCGTTTTCTACTAATTTTTCACATGCAAATTGAATTCCAAGTTTCTTTACAAAATTAAAAATACAAGCATTAAATTTGCCACTTGCTTCCAACAGTGCTTTATTATCATAACAGTATGTTAATATATTTAAACTCAAATTTCCCCAACTTCCAATTAACCATTCTGATCTTACTTTATCAAAGTTATTGATAAGCAAATTAATATGTTCAATCTCGCACAAAAAAACATTTTTTATGAAATCGTATTCAGGTTTTTCAGAAATTTCCTTTTCAAATTCACGTTGATAATCTTCTATTTCTTTTTTTATTTTATCAATCTCGTCCAATTCTCCATCTGATTTTGTTGCCTCATGTTCTGATGTTTCATATAACAAATCCAAAATATTTAGTTCTGCATCATCAAATGTTTCATTTTCCAGTTTATCAAAATTTTCTATAAATTGCTTGAATTTACATAAAACCGCATACTTTTTTTCTGCCCTTGGTTTGTCTTTAAATTTCTCACAACAATCATTAATTTCCTTCAAGAAATATGGTTTTAAAAAATCAAAATCTCTAAAACAATCTTTGGCTTCGTTCAATTTTGTAAAACCTGATTGTGCCAATTCTGTTTGTCGTTTTTTGTCTCCTTCTTTTATACCATTGCAATTATAAATGTATTGCCAATCTGCATGCAAATATGATGCAAGATTGCGTTCCAAAAGGCCTGTTTTTTTTGCCGTTTCGTATATGTTATAAGTTCTTCCAACACAGTCCATAATCAACCAATCCTCACCACCTCATACGCACTGATGCCAGCGGGAGTTTCAACTTCAAAACTGTCGCCAACTTTCTTGCCTAGAAGTGCCTTGCCAAGCGGTGCAACAATGGAAATCAGTCCGTGCGTGATATCTGCTTCGTAGTCCCCGACAAGGCGGATTTTCTTCTTTTTGTCTGTATCCAAGTCCAGAATTTCCACATGCGAGCCAAATTTCACCGTGTCATTAGTCAAATTGGAGCAGTCCACAACCTGCGCGTTGACTTTGAAGTCCTTCAAATAGCCAATCTTCCGCATGGCGTTGCGCTGGTCGCTTTTGGCCGCGTGATACTCTGCGTTCTCACTCAAATCACCATTTCCGCGCGCACGTGAAACCTCTGCCACGATGGCTGGTAAAATCTTGTCTTCAAGCTCATTCAGTTCAGCATTTAAGCGGTCAAAGCCCTCCTTCGTCATGTAATAACAGGTTGCCATATCACAAACCAAAAAATATTTTCCGATTAGTGATTGTAGTTTTATAATTTGCAACTGTTAATATTCCATTAAAACCAACCACCAATTTCTGTATTTATTTTTTCAACTACAAATGGTAATTACCCCTAACTTTATACTAAACCACCTTCCACTACTTCCTCGCTCTCTT
>CAMNMI010000086.1 GCA_946544555.1 uncultured Rickettsiales bacterium | reverse complement strand
CCACCGCAAAGCTGTATTGCCGCTGTTGGAGCTATTGAAGATGCGGTTGTGGCAGTCAACGGAGAGGCCACGGTTTGTCCTGTTTGCAACATAACTTTTTCGGCAGACCATCGCGTTATTGACGGAAGCGTGCTTGCGCCGTTTGCAAGTGATGTCAAAAAGTTTCTTGAAAATCCAGCATTGATGTTTGTGATGTAGAACTATGCTTCAACAGCTTGAAAACGACATCAAAAAAATCATTCTGGCACTTTACAAAGATATTGACTGCGCTTTGCTGGATAAGTTGATACTGGAATTGCCGCCAGAGAAGCTTGAAAACGATGTTGATGTCTCCACGAATATTGCTCTGATTTTGTCAAAGGCGGCCAAAAAAAATCCAATGGAAATTGCAAATGAGATGGTTGCAGAAATCCAAAAGATTGATTACGTGGCAGCTTGTGAAGTAGTCAAACCTGCATTTATAAACATCAAATTGAAGGACAACATTTTGTTTGCGATGGTTGAGGATATTTGCCAAAACGGCGACAAAAATTTGGTAAAAAACCTTGGCAACGGAGAGAAAGTCAATGTTGAGTTTTGTTCTGCAAATCCAACTGGGCCGTTGCATATAGGTCATGCGCGAGGCACTATTTTCGGGGACACACTGGCAAGTTTGTTGTCAAAAAGTGGTTATGATGTCTGCCGCGAATATTATATCAACGATGCAGGCGGGCAGATAGACAAGCTTGAAAAGAGCATCCAGTGGCGTATTAATGGCGCACAAGGTGAACTGCCGGATGGTTGCTATCCTGGGGAATATTTGCAGGAAATTGCTGACAAACGCGCGAATGAATTGACCAAGAACCCTACTAAACAGTGGAGTAAAATTGAAACAGCTGGCGAAATAATTGACAGTTTTATCAAGCCAACACTAAAAAAGTTGAAGGTAAATTACAACCAGTGGTCATCGGAACAGCGCCTGAAAGATGAGGACACGATTGAAAAAAGCATCCGCCACTTGACTGATTTGGGGTTGATTTATCAGGGCATTTTGGAGCCACCAAAGGGCAAGCAAATTGAAGATTACGAACCGCGCGAGCAGTTGCTTTTCAGGTCCAGTCAATTTGGTGATGACACGGACAGACCGCTTGCCAAGAGCGATGGCTCACATACCTACTTTGCCAGCGACATTGCATATCACTACGACAAATGGCGACGCGGTTTCAACAACATGGTCGTGGTGCTCGGTGCAGATCACAAGGGCTATGTCAAACGGCTCACATCCGCTGTTAAAGCTATCAGCAACAATCAAGGCGAGGTGCATATCAAGCTGTGTGAGCTCGTGAACTTCATGAAAAATGGCGAAATGGTGAAAATGTCAAAGCGCAAGAACAATTTTCTCACCATTGACGATGTGCTGGACGAGATCGACGTTGACATTTTGCGGTTTATCATCCTCACTCGCAAGGCCGACACGGTGCTAAATTTTGACCTCCAAAAGGCCAAGGAGCAGTCCAAGGACAACCCAATTTGGTATATCCAATATGCCAATGCGCGCTGCAATTCTGTCCTGAAAAAAGCCGCAGAACAAGGCATTACACCAGCAGAAAATCTGGCCGCAGACAGCATTGAACTGTCTCAAAACTTCCACAAAATGATGATAAAAATGTCATTTTACACCCGCTTTTTAGAGCTCGCGGTCAAGAATTACGAACCATTTTTCTTCGCTAACTATCTAATCCAGCTGGCAACGGAATTCCACACATTATACGAAAAGGAGAAGTTTATCAGCGATGATAAAGCCATTTCCACCTACAAACTTGCAATTGTAAAAAGCATTCAATTGCTCATACAATGCGGGCTTGATGCGTTTAGAGTACAAGTTGTGGTGAGAATGTAGGTTAGAAAATTGAACAACAACCGTCTTTTTCCTTTTCACGATGTTGTTTTAATTCACTATATTTATTGTTTACTTTTTTTGTTTCCAAACTAACATAGTTTCTGTATAAAATTTGCAAATCTTTAAGAAATTTATCAGAAATTTGTTGGTTATTTAGTGTTGTTGGTTTTATACCATTGTTTTTTAATATTGTCTTTAACGATGCTAGTTGTTCTTTGTCTTTGTTAATGTCGACGATTGCTTGTTTAACAAGATATATATCTTCAACAGAAAGTGTTTTTTTGTTTTTAAAAGAAAGACACACATTATTTAGTTCAGTTAGTCTGTATGAAATATTGATTAGATGTTGATTATGAAGCAACGCTTCTTTTTTTTCACTTTTCATATAAATGATCATTAAAACTAACTAGATTTTATTATAAAAAAATTGAAAGTAAATAAAAAAATATAATTTTATTTTGGTATAGCTTTGTTGTTGCGGAACGCGGAGCGAAATACAAACTACGATAACTTGGAATCTGGCAGTGCAACAAGAAATGTTTATTGAAAATTAATTTTTTGTTGCAATAAATAAGCATGAAATTTGCAAAAATTGTTTTAGTTTTGTTTATTGTAGTAGCTATAACAGGATGCGAAAGTATAAAAAAACAGTATGTAAAATCAGAAGTTAAAAATACAGCACTCAATTTGACTGGCATGAAAGAAGGCAAAGCATGTAAATATCTTGGTTTTATTGGAGACAATAGTGAAGCGCAAGCCAAGAAAAACGGAAATATCAGCTTCGTTCTCTACAAAACTACTGAAGACAACACATTTAGCAAATGCACTTATGTCTACGGTAGATAATTACTGTCTGTAATAGTCGCTGCGTCTGTATTTCTCAAACACGTATTTTATCAACACATTAAAGATCCCGACCATCGGAAGTGCTAATAAAATTCCAAATATTCCAAACAGCGGCACCGAAACCAACACTCCGAAGATTACCCAAAGTGGATGCACGCCGAGTCGGTTTCCAACAATTTTTGGCGTAATAAATCCACCGTCAATAACCTGTCCGCCAAGTAAAACAGCAAGCGTGATAATCACTTTTTTTACATCATGCATTTGGCTATAAACCGAACAAAGTGTGATTGCTGTGGCCGAATAAAATCCAATATAAGGAACAAATGACGAAAAACCAATAACAACACCAAGTATGAAAAAGTGCTCCACGCCTATTGGAAATAGCATTGCGGCATACATTAATGACAAAACGATGGCTGCTATTGTTTGTCCTTCCATGAATTTGAATACACTTTCATACATGTTTAATGACAACTTTTTGACATCTTTTTGCACTCTGATAGGCAAAACTTGAAAGAAATGTTTTTTTATTTTTGGCATGTCTTTCAACATCATAAATGACACTATCGGTGATAGTGCTGACATCCCTATTATAGTGGCTAACTGCGCTGTTGAACGAAAGGTTTCCATCAAATTTTTCTTCGCAAATTCAACCAGATTATCTGATACATTTGCAATGACCCACTCAAAAATATTGTTTATTGTATTGGAGGAAAATTTGTCATTCAAAAGCACTCGCAACTTATCCAAAGAGCTTGCATTTGTTGTATAATTAATCACACTAACGCCCTTTCCATACAAGAACGGAATTATGGCGGCAAATATTGCAATAATCATTGCGCAAAAACCAACTGTTATGACACCTGCTGTTATAGCTCTCGGAATGCGAAATTTTCTCTCAAAAATGTTAACAATCCCATTGAACAAAATAACCTCAAAAAAAGCTATGTAAAATGGCAAAAGCGCGACACTGATTTGGTGGAAAATAAATAAAAAACCTGCTATTGCAAGTGCCCAGAAAATATGTTGTTTCTTTAAATAAAACCTCTCGTCTGCGAGCATGAAATGATTTAACCTTTTAAATTATAATTTGCAAATTTTTTGTATAAAGTATTGCTCTGATTAAAATATTACTTGACTTTTAAAAAAGTTATCTTATAAAATAAGCA
>CAMNMI010000085.1 GCA_946544555.1 uncultured Rickettsiales bacterium | reverse complement strand
AAGCTTTCTCATAGTAATCAAATTCAAAGATAATTCTTTGAATTTTTGCTCTATCTACAATCTGTCTTCCAACTAAAAGAGATCCAACCAATAAAGATAATATCAATAATACAATAGAAAGCTCAATAAGTGTAAAAGATTTTTTAAAAAGAGATGATGGGGACTTTACATTACTCTCTCTCTCTCTCTCTCTCTCGATGAGAAAGTCTTAAGTGATGAAATTTTCATAAAAAAACAAGTTTGAACGGGATTAATATAGTTGTGAAAAGTTATTTGTCAAGATATGATGTTGTGTTGTCAGATGATATATCTTGGCGGTTTGTATTTTGGTCTTCGCTATGCTTAGCGCCTTGCAACAACAGTTATTATTGGTTTTAATAAAAATGTTATATTTGTTTCTCCTGTGATTGATTAATTGAATGCAGATTGGTCTTTACATTATAATCAATATCCTTTTCTTTTTTATCAAAATTATTACCCACATTTTCTTGCTTTTCTTCTTTTTTTTCGTCGGACTGTTCTTTTTCTGCATTAGCTTCTTTATCTTTCTTTTTATCTCTTGATAGATAAACAATCAATCCAACCACTAACCCAACAACGCAAACGGCACCAACTACAATACCAATTATGGCAGCCGTGCTTAGTCCGCTACCTTTATCCATTTCTTTGTCATGAGTTTTGATTTCATCTTGTGTTATTTTTCCATCGCCGTTTAAATCGTATTGAGACAACGCTTCCTTGCTATCAGGGTTTGTGATTTTGTTCAAGTCAATATCATCATCCCCGATCGTCCCATACGCATGTTCTCCTAAAGACAATTTCCCATCTCCATTTATATCCCCTAACTTTATAGATTCCTCAACTAAGTCCTTTGGCGCGTATGGACATTGTTTTGCAACTTCTTCATATTCAACGAATTGGTTTTTGTTTGTGTCCATGGCATTAAAATCGCTGACATCATAATCGTTATAAGATGTGCCATTACTATAAGATGTGCCATTACTGACCGAAACTGTGCATGTAGCTGTTCCGTTGCTATAGGTTGTAGTTTGCGTGCTCATACTTGATATATTGTGAGTTTATCAAAAAAAAACAATTAAGCAATATTTTTCTGATTAAAAAATGGCGCCATCTGCTTTACCACTACCAACTGGAAGATAAATTCAGTCTTGCGTCGCGCTACACCAACATATTGACATTTAAATTTCTGCTCTATTATCAAAGTCAATATGATTAGAAAAGTAGTTCTTGTTTCAGCGTTGTCATTAGTTTTAGGTATTAGTTATGTTAATACTGCAAAAGCCGGCAACCAAGTCCAGTGTTTTAGGGCATTCCTTGACGATACGATGACGCTTCTTGAACAGAGTGATATATCAATCAACAAAAAACGCCAGATGATTATTGACCGCTATTTACCAATCATCAACTTTGAGTTCAATGCCAAAATGGCCATGGGATTACCATACAAAGCGCTCTCTCCACAAGACCAAAAGGAATATGTCAATGAATACACCAAGCTCCTTGCCTACACATGGTTGCCAAAACTAGACTACGACCGCAAGAACGGTATTGTTGTCACCGTGATGGATAAAACTCAACCAGTTAATGACAAGGACGAAATCGTCAAGGCAAGAATGCAAACCCCAGACGGCAAGTCATATGACATGGATCTCCGCATCCGCGACCTAAGTAAAACGGATCGCAAAATCAAGTGTCAAATTCTTAATATCGTTGTTGAGGGCGTCGATTTGGCTGCAACCTATCGCGCACAGTTCTCGGACCAAATTGAGAAGAACGGTGGCGATGGCCGCGTAATTACCAAGTTCCTGAAAGAGCAAAACGCCAAAAGCAAGAAGGAGACAGGGTTAGTGGTGAATGTTCGGTAATCTCCGCAAATTTATTTTATAGCGTTCAAAGTTGACATTTAAAAGACATCGGCAAGAGTGAAGATATGAAATATGAAGATACCATCATTGTCATTCCTGCGAGGTTTGGTTCGACAAGGTTGCCTGGTAAGGCACTGGCAGATATAAACGGTAAGCCAATGGTTGTGAGAGTGATGGACATTGCAAAGGCAGCAGGGTTATGTGAAGTTCTTGTTGCGACAGAGGCTCAACAGATTGTTGATGTGGTTTCGGCGGCTGGCGGAGAAGCCATATTGACTGATGATAACTTGCAGAGCGGAACGGACAGAGTTCATCAGGCGCTTGGAAAATATCAGGCACGAACTGGAAAAGAGTATAAATATGTCATCAATTTGCAGGGTGATATGCCAAATGTTGACCCGCAGGTGATTATCGCGGTGATTGAACTTTTGCACGCTAATCCAGATGTGCAAATTGCCACTGCCATTGCGGAGATAGTTGACCAATCTTGGCGCGAGTTGCCACAAGTTGTCAAGGCAGTGATTGCATATGATGACAACCAAAATTGCCATCGCGCGCTATATTTTAGCCGTTCAAATGTTCCACATGGTGAAGGAAAAGCATATGCTCATTTAGGAATTTATGGCTACAAAAAAGAGGCATTGGAGCAATTTGTCAGTTTGCCAGTATCAAAGTTGGAGAAAAGTGAGAAATTGGAGCAGCTCCGAGCATTGGAAAATGGAATGAAAATATACTGTGCGCTGGTGAAAAAATTTCCAATCAGTGTTGACGTACAGTCAGATTTGGATAAGGCAAGGAAGGAAATAAAATAAAGGAATGATTAGCAAGAGGATTGGTATTTTGTTGTTTTCTGCATGCATGTTTGCAGGAATATTTACAGCCAATGCTTCTGCCGCTGATAAATCAATTACAAGATGCAATGTCAACAGTGAGTGCCGTCCGGGGTTTGTGTGTGTTGGCGGTATGGCAAATGAGTCATATGATGCTTTCATAAATCCAACAGCAAGAGGTAAAACGTCAACTGGTGCTACAGCAGTGACATTTTATGGCTGTTGCGAGCCAATATTGCCAATTAGACAAATATGCTTGTTTCATGATTTAATGCACGGTGCAATCGGGCATGCAATTGTTATTTTGGTTGTCATTGGTCTTGGAGCATCCTTTTTATTCAGAAGGTTGGATACTATGCGACTAATTACAGTATTCGCCGGTATAGTTTGTTTTTATGGGTCGTATCAGGTAGTTGCACTTTTGACTGGCTATGACTACATAATGTGTGAGCTTGTTGACTCAGATCAAGCTCCTGGTGAGGGATGCACAATATTGCAAGGTGTTGATACTGCAACTGGTGAAATTGTGAAATTGAGAGGTTTATCAACACAATTACCAAGACAAGATCCAATTAACAATCAAGATTTGCCTGATTGGGATGCTGCTAAGTAGTAAAAACGAATGTTGATGTTTTGTGCAGTATTACTTTGAAAAGATTAAATTTTTTTCTGTTGGGGGGCATGGTTTAAAAAAAATAATGGATTATAAAACAAAAATTGATAAAATTGCTTGATATATGTGGAAGAGCATTGCCGGAGGGATAAAGTCAGCTTTTTTCTGGATTAAAGACAAATTATCCATTGTGGCTTCTAAAATCTCTTGGCCAGCTACACTTGCAATATTTTTTGCACTATTTCCATTGGCAATATGCGGATTATACTGGTTTTTTGGTTTTGCCATGTCATCTCTTGGCATTGCAACAATTTCAACTGGTTTAACATGGGGAACTGCATTGAAATGTGTAGGAATTGCCGCTGGATTAGGTCTGATCGGAGGATGTATCGCGCAAGTTGTAAAAGGTCAAAGTGTAAAAGCACAAAAAAAGAAAGTAGAAGAGCTTGAAGAGAAAGAAAAAGAGCTTAAAAAAGAAAAAAAGAAGGCCAAAGAAAAACTTTTTGAACTGGAACATGGACGGAAAAAGAAATCAAAAAAGAAAAATAAAAAAGAAAAGGTAGAAAAAGAAGAATACTCGAAAAAGGATAAGAAACATGTTGGAAAACGATTGACAAAGAAGCAAATCAAAAAAGCAGAAAG
>CAMNMI010000084.1 GCA_946544555.1 uncultured Rickettsiales bacterium | reverse complement strand
CTTGCGGCGATAATCTACTTATTCAACAGCTTGGGTAATGTCTCACAGGGAATTTTGATTAAGCATTATCAACAAACTCTGTCCATCGGAGTTTATGAAATGATTGCAATCAAATGCCTTGTCGCGTGCCTCATTATGTTGCCGTTTGCATGGAAATACCTCAAACATTTTCACAAAAATTTGAAGATTGTCCTGATGCTGTCTGTGCTCTATTCACTTGACTTGCTGTGTTGTAATACTGGCTTCAAAACCGTGCCAATCAACACCGGGACGCTGATTTTACTACTTATTCCTCTCTGGATTGTCGTGCTCGGAAGAATAATTTTGAACGAAAAAAGCTTCAACAAAGTCAATGCCGTGGCGCTGTTGGTGTGTCTGTTTGCGGTATTCATTCCAATCCGCAGCGAGATTTCATTCGGCGGGTTCAACACTGGCTACATCTTCCTCTTCGCTGCATCAATAATTATCCCGCTGGGGCTCATTCTGCAAAAACGTTTTTCCGACTGCCGCCCTGTGCCGTATGCACTATTTACTAATGCTTTTGTGCTTGGAATTATCAGTTTGTCATTATGCAAATTTGAGGTGCCTGCACTAAACAGTGAGGTCATGACTGCTGGACTGCTGGTTGCACTGTGCGACATCGTTGAGTTCGCAGGCGTCTACATCGCGTATCAAATGGCCGAGGCGGCGCTATTGCAGCCAATAAGATTTACGCGTATCATCATTTCAATGGTGTTGAGCTACATCATCCTGTCGGAGCGCCCAACGTTTGCGCAGGTCATTGGTGCTATCATGATAATTGCCGCGAATGCCTTTTCAATTTGGTATTCAAAAAAGTATCAGAGTAAAAAATATGTCAAATGATGTGAATATCAGCTACAATCCAAAGTATTTTCAGGACATGGTGTCTATTTTGAAGGGCTTTTGGGCCAAGCAAGGTTGCGCGATTATTGAGAGCTACGACCAAAATGTTGGTGCCGGCACACTTGCTCCTTACACCGCGCTGCGCATCACAAAGCCAGAGCCATGGCGCATTTGTCAAGTGCAATATTGTCGCCGCCCGACAGATGGTCGCTTCGGGAGCAATCCAAACCGCGCATCTGCATATTACCAAATGCAGATAATTCTCAAGCCGGTGCCTGCAAATATACAAGAGCTCTGCCTTCAAAGTCTAGAAATGATTGGAATTTCACGCAAAGAACACGACATCAAATTCATGGAAGATGACTGGTCTAATCCATCTATTGGTGCATCAGGACTTGGTTATGAGCTCTGGTGTGATGGCATGGAAATCACGCAGTTCACCTACATGCAGAAGGTTGGCGGCATTGATATTGAGCCCGCGCTGGTGCCCGGTGAAATCACTTACGGCTTGGAGCGCCTTGCGATGTATATTCAGGACAAGGACAATTATCTGGATTTGGACTATTGCGAGGGCGTGAAATACGGCGATGTCAACTCGCAAGCGGTTGAAAAGGAGGAGTGCGAGTATTATCAGAACTATCAGGAGGACACGGAATTTTTGAAGCAGATGTTCGTGCACTCGTTGGAAAACGCCAAAAAGCTCGCCGACAAAAACATGAAGCAAGTGGCCTACGAGCAGTGCCTGATTGCCAGCCACACCTTGAATGTGCTTGACGCGCGCCACGAGCTCTCTCAAACAGAGCGCAAAAACTGGATTTTAGAAATCCGCGAAGTCGTGGCGAGGGTGGTGTGATTGTTTGGATATTCTTGACATCAAATTTGTTTTTCAGTATCATAATCTGATGTCAACGGTTGATACCCAAAAATTGCAAGAAACACGAAACGAAATTAAGCCATCGGATCAAAAACAGAAACCAGAAAATAATGTAAAACAAGCCATGGAAAAAAAGCAGGAAGAAAAGAAAAATACAGCTGGAAAAGCACCTGACAAAGAGAATGAAGAGGAGAAAGAAAAAGAAAAAAAACGCAAAGCCGAAGAACAACAAAAGAAGGAAGAAGAGGAAAAAAAGCAAAAAGAACAGGATGAAAAACGCGAGCAAGAAATCAAGAAACAATTTGAAAAAATAAAACAATTCTTTGAAAAATTATTTGGTGGAAAAGGCAAACAGCAAGGAGGTCAACAACAAGGTGGAGGCGGACAACAGGCAGGACAAAGCGGTGGCCAAGGCGCTCAACAAGTTGGCGGAGGCCAACAATCTGGTCAAGGACAACCGCGGGTTAATGAAGAGCAATTACAAAGATTGAAGAAAGAATTGGAGAAACTAAAAAAAGAATATCAGGAAATTCAAGAAAGAAAACAAAAGAGAGCCGAAAAGGAAAAAGAGAAAGATAAAGAAAAGAAAAATGAAAAAACAAATGATAAAAAAGAGGAAAAGAAGGAAGAAAAACAAGAGAACAAAACAGCAAATAAAGAGGAAAATAAAGGCAAAGAAAGTAATTCAATGACACCACCTGATGTTTCAAAAATGCAAAACGATGTATCTAAGGAAAAATCTACAATGAAGATTCAAATCCAAGGCATACAGATTGGTGGTGTTCAAAATACAAATACAAGCCAGAACATTTCAGCGAATGTAAGTGCGAAAGGCACCCCAGCACAATCACAAGGTATTGGACGTTGATGTTAAACCACAAAATTCACCATCTTCCCAGTTTTGAAGTCAACACAAATTTAGTTGCATTTGATGGGTAATTGTCAAGTGGATTGTTATTTTTCATCCTAAAAAAAATTTAATTACATCGTCAATTTGTTGCTTATTTGTTAACGACATTCTTTTGTTTTAATGTATTCATTCTTTTGTAGTTTTCCTCTTTTGTCGCAATAGTGTTGCAAATAGCAGTTATTATTGTGCATAGTGTATCAAAATCGTCTATTGTGTATTCATCTGAAATTTCTCTTGAATGCAACGAACAATTACCGGCGTCTTTGATAATTTCAAGTTGCTTAATATATTCTTCGTCTATAAAAGAAAAATATTTTTCTCTATGCTTAACGATTAAATCTATTTTTGGTTTCAATTCTTTTTGTTTTTCTTTTATTTCCTTTTTTATGTTTGCATCAGTTATGTATTTATCTGCTATAAAATTGCAAAGTCTTTCACCGCAAATTCTCAACAAACCCACAGCACATCTAACAGAATAATTTACAATCAATCTTGCCTCATCAAAATCTTTTCTTAAATCTTCTGGCATACAATCTGGCAATGGTTCACCATCTGGTAAAATTGGATATATTGTTCTTGGTTCCCGTGACGGTAAATTTTGTTTTCCTACAAATGTTCCACATATCTTATGTTCAAAAGACAATATTCTTTTGTGATTACAAAACCCACAAATTGAAATAAACAATAATTCATTGTCTATCTCAGCTATCTTTGGATGACACGCTCTTTCCTTCTCTTCTTGAATGTCAAAATCATTACGATCAGAAAGAGCTTGCGCATTTCGTGAAATAACATCACACACTGAAAACAGCTCCTGTAAATTAATATTAAGTTCCTCAATAAGAGGATAAACATCATGCCTGACGCGCTTCGTTCCACAAAATGGGCAATCTAAATATTTTTCTTTCTTCATATCACCACAAAATTCACCATCTTGCCGGCTTTGGAGTTTGCAACGATAACTTTTTTCACTTCTTTTCCAACAAGAGCATTTGCAACTTTATCCTGCTTTTTTGCCTCTTCGACAATGGCATCTTGTTCCAAGTCTTTATCAAGAGTTATGCAAACCTTAAACTTGCCGTTCACGGCAATACTCACCTGCATTGTTGTTTCTTCAAGATGTTTTGCATCAATATCAGGCAATTTTTGCTGACAGCACAGCCCTTCACCGCCAAGCAACTGCCACATCGCCTCACACATATGCGGACAAATTGGTGCAAAAACAATCGCAACATTTTTCATCACCACACCAAGAGTATAATTGTTGTTCTTGTCAGCATAGTCCAGCCCGCTCAAAAAGTTGGTGAATTCCCGCAGTTTTGCAATCGCAACATTGAACTCAAACCGCTCAAAACAGCCAATATAAGCATTCAAAAAGCGGTGCATTTGCT
>CAMNMI010000083.1 GCA_946544555.1 uncultured Rickettsiales bacterium | reverse complement strand
CCCTCGCTGCGTTTGGCCGACGAGCGGAGCCCGAGCGCAGCGAGGGCGGTGGAGCGAGGCGCAGCCAAACGGCGAGGGCGTGGCCTCGGGCGGCGCAACACTAAAATTCAATTGATTGCTTTCTTGACAATTACATTTCTTATCAATCAGTGAGCTAAAATTTATGGCAAATGTTAGTGCAATAGAACTCAAAGTTGGAAATTTGATAAGATATAAAAATTCAATGTATCGCGTGGTAAAGACAGAGCATGTCAAACCGGGCAAGGGTGGTGCATTCATCCAAGCAGAATTGAAAGACATAAAAACAGGAACAAAGTTGAACGACCGCTTCCGTAGCGACCAAACAGTTGACAAAGTTATATATGAAAGCAAGTCAGCACAATATTTATACAAAAATGGTAATGATTTGGAGTTCATGGACTTGGAGAGCTACGAGCAGTTTTCCCTTCCAGCAACAATGTTGTCGGGTCCTGTTGAATTCTTACAGGAAAATATGGAGCTTATGATTGACTATGCAGATGGTGAGATAATTTCCGCAACTTTGCCACAAAATGTTGTCTGCACGATTGCTGAAACCCAGCCATATATCAAAGGTCAAACTGTTAAAGCATCATTCAAACCAGCACTTTTGACAAATGGTCTTACGATTAATATACCTGACTTCATGGACGCAGGTGAGGACATTGTTGTCTCAACCACAACCATGGAATATGTTGAAAGAGCAAAAAAATAACAATTCTTTTAAATGATGTCGCGCGGCCCGTGGCCACCCCCTCGCCGTTTGGCATCTCCTCGCTTTGCTCCTCGGCCAAACGCGCTCCGCCCCCGCGCTCCACAATCTGCCAATCAAAAAAAACTCTTGACAATTATTTTCTGTCTTTTTCAAGTTGCACCGTTAAAAAATTTTTTCTATGAAAAAAACATTATTATCATGTGTTTCTTTGGCATTGGCTTTAGCCCCTGCTATGGCAGACAAAGCAAAAGCTGCTCCAACAAAAACCGTCCACAGACAAAGCGACAGAATTGTCATTAACTGGGACAACGGCAAATCAAAAATGAAAAAACCTACAAGAGTTGTAAAAGAAGAAGTCAGAGTTAAAACTCCTGTTACTGTTACAAAAAAACAAGCAAGAGAAATGGAGGTTAAAGAAATCAAAACCGTAAAAGAAGTCAAAACTGTGAAAAAGTCATACAAAGAAGAAAGCTTTGTCTACGGTAAAGCCTATGGAATGATTGGTTATTCGGCACAAATTTACGACGGCCATTTAGAAAAAACTATTGATGAATCAGTCAGAGATGGAGAAGCAGGCAATAATTCATACAATCACTCTTTAACATTAACACTTGGTTACAACTGGTACTTCAGAGCATCTGATTCAGTTCACCCATTTGTTGGTATCGTTGGTGAAGGAAGATTGCCACTGCACAACAAAGTTTGGGGCGGCACTGAAGACGTTTATAAGATGTCATACAGTGAATGGGCTTACTTAGCATTGAAAGCAGGTCTTAAATTCAACCTCTGTGAGAGCTTTGCTCTTCAACCATATGGATTGTTTGGTGGTAACATTGCAACTTTAAAAGGTGACCTTAAGGATGGAGAAAAATATCCTAACAAAGCCAGAAGATTTGGTTACACAATGGGTGCTGGTTTAGAAGCAATCATTAATGAGCATGTAATCATTGGCGGTGAATGGAGATATTCGATTGCAAATCATTTAGCAAAGAAAGATGGTGGTAGAATTAAAAACCACACATTCTCAGCAAGACTTGGATTTATGTTCTAATCCTCGTTTTGATAACGAAGTATTTGATAAGGGTCGGCAGATTTTCTGCTGGCCTTTTCTTTTTGCCTATGTTGCGCTGAGCGGAGCGGGTTTGGCCGCCGAGGAACGAGGCGTAGCCAAACCGCGAGGGTGTGGCCGCGGGCGGCGCAACATAAATTTGATAGCTTGTTATATTAAATTATCCTTTTCAAGAAATCACCTGCAATGTCAATGGCTTCTGGAGTAATTAAGTGCTTTGTATCTTTCAAAATGTAGCACTCGCTTTCAAAGCCAGCATTTTGTAAAATCTTATTCCCACGCACGGAAAATTGATATGGCAAGATTGGGTCTTTATCTCCATGAATAAAGCAAACTGGTGATTTCTGGTCTTGAATATCTCCACCTTTGGCCTCATTGTGAGGATTTGCAAATCCGCCGGAAAAACTGATTGCTCCGCAAATTGGTTCTCCCATTCTCATACTCGCGTGCACTGCCAGTCCTGCGCCCTGTGAAAAGCCGACCAGCACCAAGTCACGCGTGCTAAAAAGTTGCCTATCCATGTGGTTGCTGATGTAGTTTTTCAAATACGGCATTGCCAGCTGCATGCTCTGGTAGATGTATTCTTCGTTGATGTCAAACGGGTTGTCGCCGAACACGAAAGAGAACCAGTTGTAGCCCTTGCCGCCGCCTGTTTTGAAGGGCGCGTTCGGGTAGAAAAACTGTGAGCCCTCTGGCGCAAGCTTGCGGAACGGCGCGTCCAGCACCATCATGGCCTCGCCAGTGGCGTCGTAGCCGTGCAAAAAAACGAACATTTTTGGTTTATCAAATGCCATCAAAATACAGAAAATTTTAGTCAAGATTGTGTATTTGTCAAGTTTGATTTTAGTGTTGTGCGGCGCAGAGCGCGTTTAGCCACCGAGGAACGAGGCGCAGCCAAGCGGCTAAGGCGTGGCCTCGGGCAGCGCAACCTAATAAAGCATTGTGCGCGCAAATGTCAGACATGAAACCTTACATCTCGGACTGGCGGCGATGATGACTTTTGCTGCGTTATTTAGTGTCCCACCAGTTGTCATGATGTCGTCAATTACAAGAATATTTTTTGCTTTGCGAGCTGTCTCCACATACTTTTCATTGATTTTGATAAAGTGATTTTTTTGCAACCTACCTACCCGATTTAGTCCCTTGGATTGCTTGGTTTTGGCCGTTTTGACGAGCAAATCATATATTATATTGAAGTTTTCACCATGCTTACGTGCAGCTTGGACAAACGCATTTGTCACAAGTCCAGCATGATTGAAGCCCTTGAAAAAGAGTTTTCTCCGCGTGATTGGCACAAAGCAAACGATGTCTGGATGTGGCATGCGCGCTTGCAAATAGGCCTCATACATCCGCTCACCAATGAATTTTAGCCCATCTGTATTGAAATGGAATTTGAGTAGCAACAGCACACGTCTGGCTCCATCGCGATATTGCATTACCGAGCGTGCCATGAGAAAATACGGCTTATAATGCGCGCAACTTTGGCACTGCGAGTGCACGTCAAGGAAGTTCTCCTTTGGCATTGGATAGCCACATTTTTGGCAACATTCATCTTGATTTATGGAGACAAACAGCCCATCACATGTACTGCATATCCAGCTATTTCTTTCATGGAAAGTCAAAACATTTCTGCAAACAAAACAGCACTCTGGAACAGCACAATCAATCAATTTGCAGACGAAACGCCAGATAGCGCAATACAATCTCATCTAATTATTTTGCTGATGCAGCAGCTTTTACCTCTTTACGTGTCTTCTTGAAATTTGCACCTTCAACATGCTTAACTTCAAATTTTTTGACAACATCAAAGCCATTTTTCAAACAAAGACGAACCACAACATCGCTTGGAATTGCACCAACCGCAATCCATTTGTCTAATTTGCTTGCATCAACTACAAATCTGTTTTCGTTGTGAACATTTGGGTGGTAGTGACCGATTATATCAGCTGCACGACCATCTCTTTTTCTTGTTTTTTCAATGACAACAACCTTGTAATGTGCATCTTTTTTTGAACCTCCGCGTGTCAATCTTATCCTCAACATAAATAATGAATACATCACAACTTGGCTGGCAAATTTTTATTGTCAAGCAGTATATCTCAAAAAACACAAAGTTAGCAAAAAGCATCAATGCATCAAACGATAGTTGAAAACATCTTATCACAAACTCAATATCAAGGTAATCCGCTGAAGAAAGAATATTTGGGGGGGGTGGGCATTAGGGTCCTGCCGCCCGAAGGCCCCCCACCCGCGCCTACCTCTCCACCGAGGAGCGCCCCGCCCCCTCTACTGATACTCACACTCCTAACGCAGTCCGGACCCCCCACCACACCCGGCCAAATGTCAGACAAAGGGTCCCTCCCACACCCCCCCCCCC
>CAMNMI010000082.1 GCA_946544555.1 uncultured Rickettsiales bacterium | reverse complement strand
CCTCGCTGCGCTCGGGCTCCGCTCGTCGGCCAAACGCGCTCCGCGCCGCGCAACAATTTTTACATTGCAATTAAAAAATCTTACTAACAAGAGATGCTATATTTTTTATGGTCATCCAAATAAGGAATTATTTTTTAAAGACACTATTTTGTGTATATCTATATTGTTTGAGTTCTTGCACCAATCATCACAATCAGAAAATGCAGACACTTACAACAAATGAGACAATTCTAAACATCAATCAAAAACTTGGAGACGGAACAATAACATTTGATGATGTTTTTAGAGCAGATTATGGTGAATATGCAGATAAGGATGCCAACAGTAGAGAGGTTTTGGATACTCTGGTGGAAAAGACAAAAAGATACTCAACAAAAAGAAACAACAAGGAAAGCGTGAAGATTGACTTTGACAAGATGATAAACGACCACATGGACGAGCTTGTTGCAATCATTCTGGATAAGGACAATTTGAAATATCATCTTTACGGTGCAGACGAGGACAGATGGTTAAAAGAAGATCCAAACCTGCATGCTCCATTGAATTATTATCAACAACAATTATTACTTGAAGCAAAGAAGGAGACGTTGGTTAGGTTAAGCAATGAAATTGTCAGGACAATAGCAGAAACTGAAAAAGATTATGTCATCAATTTTGGTATTTTGTGGACTGCATACGGTAATGGCAACCAGTTAGATGAATGCTTTGCAATGACTGAAGAATATATCAAAGAGATGAAAGCAGTCGTTGACAAAAAGCAACCACTTACAGAAAATCAGAAGAGCACACTCAGAGCAGTTATGGCAATGGAAAAATTTGAAGATATTATTACACATGGCTTTATGGATATAATTGTTAAACATTGTGTTCTGAAAAAAAGCCGTGTTGTTTGCTCTGCTGCAAGAAAAGTGTACGAACAAGACATGAAAAACCAAGCAAAAAATAAATAAGATATGTTGCGCTGCCCGAGGCCACGCCTTAGCCGCTTGGCTGCGCCTCGTTCCTCGGTGGCTAAACGCGCTCCGCGCCGCACAACTTCTATTTTCAATCAACAAAAATCAATATACATTTAATATGGTTTTTCACTAATTTGCATGTAATTAAAAAATTGACATTTTTTGATAAATTGGATACCATGTTGTCGTGTTATAATAGTTTTTTATGGAAAATAACCAAGAAATTAAAAAATTTGACAACTTTGGAAATGAATATGTTGTTTATGACGGTGGTCATTTAAAGTCCGTGAACGGAAATACCGTTGAAGGAGTAGAACATCTTTACAGTAATATTGACGATACTAACATGAATCCAGAATACCAAGAAAAAGAGGGACAAAATAAAACTGCACTTATATTTGTTGATACCAGGGAAAGACCATTAGTATTAAATCTGCATAATGATAAAAAAATTAGGTTGTCGACGCAACCCAACGCAGACCATGCCGTAGTGTCTTTAACAACCGACAGAGACTTGACAAGATTGCATAATTGTTCTTTTACAAAAGGAGTGCAAGCGCATGAAATTATAAAAGAGAACGGCAATACCGAGTATGAATCAATTGACAGACTTCATGACGCTACAATCACATATTATTATCCACCAATAAAAAATGGACAAAAATCACAACAGATTACACATATAGCCCGTAAAGGTTTCAAACCGATGATCAGAGATAACGCAGGCGATAATGAGAATAGAATTATGGAATTTTTTGATGTTAATAAAGATGAATATTATAAAGGAAAAGTAGGTAGTGATGGTGATTTGACAAAATATCATAAAATTGGGAAAAATAAATATCAAAAGGATTGGGCGGTTAAAGGATATTATACTAACTTTTGTGGTTCAAATAAAAAATGTAAGGAACTTTATTTGTTAACGGAACATGGAAGCCCAATATTTAGCATTGTGAACTCCGACACTGGAAGAACAAAAATAACCAGAGACATACCATTTAAATATGGCGGCCACCAACCATCTTTGATTATAGATGAGTTGAATATGAACAGTTTAGAAACACACCAACAACATTGGGACAGAATGAATAAATTTTACAATAAAAAAGCTCAAAAAGTAAGAGATAATATTGAAGAACCATTGCCTTTGCAACCAGAAAGGAGCAAAAGTGTATAATAACAATAAAAATGTGGCGTATTAATTAATAGCATACCAACAACACAATTTTGGGCAAATGGAAAGAAGACACGGCTTGTAATATAATCAAATCACTCCCCTATCATTTTCTGCCTAAACAATGCAGCACGTAGGATGTGTTCTTTGGTCATGTCTTCACTGTTTTCAAGGTCTGCAATGGTGCGCGCAACACGAAGGATTTTTCCAATTCCGCGCATAGATACTTGCAGTTGTTCGGATATTCTGTCAATAATCTCGTAGGCACTGTCATCGGCAGGAGAGCAATATTTCTGCATGGCTTTGCCATCTGGAATACAAGCATTGGTGGAGAACTCCTCATCTTTGTATCTCTCGGCCTGAATGTTCCGCGCAGCAATAACGCGCCGCCTGATTGACGCACTGCTCTCTTCGGATGTCGCGCTGTTTGTCAGGTCGCTAAATTTGTGGTTTGTGTCTTCCATTCTGACATGAATATCTATTCTATCCAGTAGTGGGCCAGAGATTTTACTTTGATAATTTATTATGGAGTTGCGGCTGCATTTGCAGGTATGAATTTGGCTGCCGTAAAATCCGCATTTGCATGGGTTCATTGCTGCGACCAGTTGGAAATTTGCAGGATAAACCACCTTGGCATTGACGCGCGTGATTGCAATGTCTCCAGTCTCCATTGGCTGGCGGAGCGCTTCAATAGTGTCCCGCTGATATTCTGGTAGCTCATCCAAAAACAACACTCCATTGTGTGCAAGAGTGATTTCCCCAGGACGTGAATGCGAACCACCGCCAATCATCGCAAACCGTGAGGCCGTATGGTGAGGTGCTCTAAATGGTCGCACAGACGACAACACACCGTTTTTCAACATCCCCGCAACAGATTGTATCATACTGACATCAAGCATTTCCCGCATGTTTAGTGGTGGCAGAATGGTTGCAATGCGGCTCGCCAGCATTGATTTGCCAGTGCCCGGGCTTCCGATGAGTAAAATGTTATGTCCGCCGGCTGCTGCAATCTCCATTGCAAATTTGGCCTCATGCTGGCCTTTGACATCAGACATATCTTGCTTGCAACTAATGATTAAATCCTCCTTCGTAATCTGCGGCCTATCTATTTGCTCCTGTCCTTTCAATACACGAATAAGTTGAGCCAAATTCTCTGCTGCAATAATAGGAACCTCCTTGCCACTCCATGCTGCCTCTGTGCCATTGGCATAGGGACAAATCACGCCCATTTTGTTTTTGTAGGCATAAAATGCGGTCGGAAGAACACCGTTGACCTGTCTGATTGTTCCGTCCAGACCAAGCTCCCCTAAAATCACATATCCATCAAGTGTGCCATTTGGAATTACATTCATGGTCTGTAAAATCGCAAGCGCGATTGGCAGGTCGTAATGCGAACCCTCCTTCAAAATGTCGGCCGGCGCGAGGTTGATTGTGATGCGATATGGTGGTAAAATCAAACCAAGAGTTGATAGCGCCGCGCGAATTCTATCACGGCTTTCACTAACCGCTTTGTCTCCAAGACCTACAATCGTTATGCCTGGTTGACCCTTTGCAAAGTGTACTTCTACATCAATATCAAGGACGTTTATACCAGAAAAAGCAATTGTCTTAACTCTTGACAAGTTTGGCATAGTGTATCAAAACGAATTAAAATGATTTTATTTGCAAGAAAAAAGATTTTGATGTTGTGCGGCGCGGAGCGCGTTTGGCCGCCGAGCGGAGCCCGAGCGCAGCCAAACGGCGAGGGCGTGGCCTCGGGCAGCACAACAATTTCTTGCAAAACTATTTTCAAGTGATATAATCATGTTAGTAGTTTGAGATTTATTTTTATGCAGAAATCAACAAATAAAAAATCAACAAATAAAAAATATAGTATAAATGAAATTTTGAGGAAGCCAGAACGTTCAAAAAAAAAGTGCAAATATCAGAACATTGACGAATTGTATTATAAACGGAATGAAGAATTGGAGTTATCTAATTTAAAACTAAAAAAACATAGCGCCATACAATTAGAAAAATTAGAAAAAGACGTTTGGGAACCAAATTCAATTATCAGGGGCGCAAATCGCATGCCAC
>CAMNMI010000081.1 GCA_946544555.1 uncultured Rickettsiales bacterium | reverse complement strand
GGGTTGATAATTGACTGGAATTCGCTCACGCCGAACATGCCAAGATTTGATACCGAAATTGACCCGCCTGTGTACTCATCAGGCGTCAACTTGCCGTCTCTGGCTTTGGCGGCCAACTGCTTGATTTCTTTGGAGATTTCCAACAGTCCTTTTTGATCTGCGTTTTTAACTATTGGTGTAATCAACCCCCCATCAACACTAACTGCAACCGACACATCAACATTATTATATTGTTTGATTTTGCCGTCAATCCAGCTTGCATTGATGCTTGGATTGCGCTTCAAGGCCTTTGCAATGGCCAAAACAATTATATCATTTGCAGAAATTTTATACTCTGGTTTACCGTCCACAATTTTTGCCATTTTGTTAAGCTCCGTACGGAAGGCCACAAAATTAGCCATGTTGGCCGTGATTTTCAAATACCAATGAGGTGTATCCTGCTTGCTTTGTGTGAGCCGCTTTGCAATGGTTGAACGCATGCCAGTTGGCACAATTTCAGTGAACTCAACTTGATTTCTAAACACTCCGCCAGCGCGTGGATTTGCCAAAAACATTTCAACGTCTGCTTTGATAATTCTTCCGTTTGGACCACTTCCAATGCCTACCGAAGCGATGTTGATATTATTCATTGCGGCCACTTTCTTCGCCAATGGACTTGCGAAAACACGCGCACCGCTTGTTGCCACAGGCGCCCTGCTCTCTTCCTTGATTTCAACTTTTTTCTCTTCAACTTTTTCCTCCTTTTGTTCTGGTTTGGCCTCTGTTTTATGTGCTTCATCAGCAATTTTGTAATCCTTTATTGCATCCGCTGTTTCACCTTTTTCTAATATCAACGCGATAGTTTTGTTGACAGCGACTACATTGTCAACTGCAACCAAAATTTTACCGAGAGTGCCCTTGTTTTGCGCCTCAACCTCCATTACAGCTTTGTCAGTTTCAACCTCCAACAGGACATCGCCAACCTCAATTTTGTCGCCTTCTTTCTTGTTCCAAGACACTATTTTGCCCTCTTCCATAGTAGGAGAAAGTGCTGGCATTTTGACTTCTGCAACCATCAGTAGAAGAGTTGTGGCAATTTTATTATTGTCAAGAGAACAGCAAATTACTCACCTTCATAACCCAAACTCTCCCGCTTCTCACCTTCACTGACAAAATCACTCTTGTTGACTGTCTCCCAGATTTTCTGCCGCTTCTCACTTATAGCAGAAATCGTATCCAAGTCAGGTTCAATAATCAGGTTGCGGTTGTAGCTCTTTGACAGCCACTCGGACAGCTCACCTAAAATCATCTTGCAGATTGGCAACACGGTCTCCTCCCAGAATGACAATCTGGCCTCAGACATGTTGTTATAAGTTGCATCGCCCTTGATACCAAGCATCTGTGATGGCACACCAAATGCAATCGCAATGTCGCGCGCAGAACTGTTTTTGGTCTCAATAAAGTCCATGTCGCGCGGATTAATACTCATCTCCTTCCACTCAATTCCGCCTTCAAGAATGAGATATTTTCCAGAGTTATCACCACCCTTGATTTTGTCGTCCATCTCACTTTTCAAGCGCTCGTATGTCTCGTCCGACATTGTCTGCTTCACTACCAAGGCACCGCAAGGACGAGCACCATTTTCCAGCAATGACTTATTCCACTTGATGCACTCATTATGCTGGTCTATTGAATATTGTGCGGCCTCCATTGGGGACAGACCATACCAGTCATCCAGCGGGTGATAATTTTTGATGTGTAAAATATCGCACTCACCATCATTGTCATTGCATGGGAAGTAGAACGTCATGTTGTTGATTTTGTATCTATAACCTTTTGGAATGTTGCAATGTCCGGGTAAAATTGTCATTCTGTCAGAGCGCAGTAAATACATTTCCTCCACCGCATTTTTGTCATTGCGAATGGCTTGAATATAAACATTTCCAGAGATGAGATATGAACTCACAACTGCCTCCATGAATTTGACATAACTTGATGTTGGATTTGGTTTCCGCAGCAGAGCGATAACCGCATCATTGTCATCAAGCTCCTTCTTTTTTGTGCCATCTAATTCATAATAACACAGTCCAATGCTTGCAACAGAGCGCGCAATCAGTGAAATTGCCCTGTGTGCCACGACATTGTTGATATATCCTTCGGCCGCAAATGTCTCGTAATCACGGCTGCTCCACCGCGGATTGTTGCCAGTTTGCAAGTAATATGTCCTGTCAAAATAGCGATTTCCGCCTGCAACCTTTGTCCTCTTCAAAAGTGATTTTTTACTGCCAAACAATGCAACCATAAGAAAAAAATAAAACAGATTGTTGTAGGCCGTGTTTTTATCTGCGGAAGTGATTTTTTAAAATTTTCTGTTGCGCTGCCCGAGGCCACGCCATCGCCATTTGGCTGCGCCTCGCTCAATCCGCCCTCGCTGCGCTCGGGCTCCGCTCGGCGGCCAAATGCGCTCCGCGCCGCGCAACATTATAATAATCATTAATTATTAATTGTATTTTTATACATTTTTGATAAACTTTATTTGTTTTAATATTTTTTATATGAAGATTGAAGAAAAAATTAAGAAAACAGACGTAGATCAAGTCATAAAGAGATTGCCATCTGTTTCAATACTGGACGATGATTATAAAACAAATTATGAAGAAATTGCTACATTTCAAAAGTTTTTTGATCACCAAGACAAAACATTTTGTAATAATAACTTTAAGATTGACATTGCAAGTGATTACCCGAAATGGCTTGATAAACAATATAAATACGCACTTTCAAGACCTTTGACAAGAAGTGAATATACTGATTACATTCAATCACTCCACGACATATTCGTGGACAAATATGTCCAACCACTATGGGAAAACATGCTTCATCACAACTTGAAGAAAGTAAATGAACTGAAAAAACAAATGCAGGAATTTTTACAAAAATAACTCAAATCATCTCCTCCAAAATTCCCCTCCTCACCTCTAAATCAGATGCCCCAATATCATTCTTGCAAAGCTCATAAATCTTTAAAAAATTATTCTCATTTATTGATTGATAATTTGAATTTTTCAACCATTTTTTAATCTCTTTTTTGACATTTTTGGTGTCAATTTTTGTATCAAAAAGTTGGTTTTGTATAACAAATTCCTCTTCTTTTTCAAAATTGTTTTTGAAATTAAACAAGTCCATAACCAAATCAGCTCGTACTTGCTCAAAATCAATAATTTTCTCAGCAGCTCCACTATTTAATAGATACTTATTACCAGCGCAATCATGTTGAAAATCCACTGTATAAATCTTTCTACCAAATGATTTTGCGAACCGCGCAGTAGCCATTGTGCCACATCTGCATGCACGCGCACGCATAATAAACACTGATGTCGCAATGCCGGCAATCAATCGATCTCGCTGGATAAAATTGCTTGCCCTTGGTGGCTCTTTATATGCATATTCACTGACAATGCATCCACCTTTTTCTATGATTTTTTTTACAAAAAACTCGTTATCACACGGATAATTTTGTGAAATTCCGCAGCCAATAATACCAATGGTGCCCTCCTCAATGCTCTCTAAATGGGCCACACTATCTGTGCCAATCGCAAGTCCAGAGACCACAATAAATCCACTTTTATTTATCCAATAAACAATTTCCCTGATAATACCCAAATCAAGCACATCTGGCTCACGCGTGCCAGCTATTGAAGCCTTCAAACGCATCAAAGCATGAGCTTGTCCTTTCACACTCAATGCAACAGGTGCCGAAGGAATTTGTCTCAATGTTTGCGGATAACATTTATGATGTATGCCAATAATTTTTACACCATACCTCAAATGGTATGCTATTTCCTTTTCCAAATCAATATCATTGGGTATTGTTGCGCCTACTTTTTTAGCTATTGCATCAGCAATTTCAATACGCTTTTCCAAATCGCTTTCCTCTTCGCCTGGATATGCATCAAATATGAACTTTTTTAGCACAGGAGATAACCCAACGCGCGCAAACTTCAATATCAAAAAATCCTCTTCAAATTGTTGCATAGTTATTTCTTTTTTGCCCAAGCATTGTTTTCAACATTTCTATTTATCTTTATTCTTTTTTCTTCATCTTCTAATTTATATTTTTCAATCATTTCTTGCATTTTGTCTTGTTTTCTATCTTCCTTCGGTACATCAATATCTTTATTTTCAACTTTGCCTTCCGGTTTTTCAACTATTGGATGTTCAGTGGCGCTATTGCTCATATCAGAAACATCCATTAAAGCATTAGTATCAGCAATCGCATCTTTTATTAGTTG
>CAMNMI010000080.1 GCA_946544555.1 uncultured Rickettsiales bacterium | reverse complement strand
ATTTGGCACCGCTACGCTCCCCCTCGCTGCGCTCGGCGGCCAAATGCGCTCCGCGTCGCGCAACATTAACCAATTCTTGACTTATAAAATATAAACTTGATGCCCACATCATGCGTCATAAAATTGACAAAAAACTGCTAATGCTCTCCGCAAAAGTGTTGCTCTTTCGTTGTTTTGTTGTTTGCAAACGCAAATGGGTAAGATTTATCAAAAACATCATTGTAACACATGGCTGGCACCGCTATTGGAGAATGCTCGTCCTTGGTTTGATTGACTTCTTTGCTGGCACACCGTTCAGCTTAATCATTGTCCTTCCACTCACATTCGGCAGTTTGTTTTACATATTAGATAAATGCAAAGGTGAAAAAATTCGCACACAAATTGCAATAATATTTTTCTTTCAATTTGGACATTTCGTAAGCATTTTCTGGTGGTTGTTTGTTCCGTTGACAACTGCACTTCCTGTTTTGTGGTGGATAATTCCATTTGCAATTTTTGGTGTGCCACTATTTTTGAGCTTGATATTTTTACCATTTTTTTCAATCGGATTGACAATTTGGAATAAGTTCTCCAAAGGAAAGGACTACGCAACATTATACTTGTGTGCCATATTTATAATATGCTGGTTTGTTGGTGATTTTGTTAGGGGGCACTTTATCTTTGGTGGTTTTCCATGGATGATGTTCGGGCATTATCTTGACTATCCAATACTTATTCAATCAGTCCGTGTGCTGGGAATAGACATGTTCTCGTCGTTCTTTATGGCGCTCGTTCTTGTGCCGTATGTATGGGTGTTTAAAAAAAGCATTGCTTCGCGCAAAGCATGTTTTGTTGTGCTGGTATTGTGGTGTTTAAATCTAATGTTTGGTTTTGTAATGTTGTCGGTTAAAAGCAGGGAAACATTTGATGCAAACATAGCTGGTGCGCAAGCTAATCAGCCAGCTTTTTTTATACCAAACAAATCCGTAGACACAGATTATCTTGGAACAAGGATTAGTTTAATTGGTTGGTTATCAAAAAGCAGTCAAGACACAATTTTATTGATGCCTGAAAGCGCGGTTGCAGAAACTCTGTATTCCGGTGATAGCCTGACAAGTAATCTTGCAGGACTTATCCCAAATCAACGTTCAATCTTGATGCTTGGTGGTCTTGATACATCACGTGTCCAACCATATAATGTTGTTTATACTCTTGTTGATAGTGGTGAAATAACGTCGTTGTATAAAAAACGCAGGTTAGTGCCGTTTGGAGAATATATTCCGCTACGACATGTATTTCCACATTTTACTCGTGCAATAGTCGGTTCAATGGTTGACTTTGCCACTGATGACGATAACGATCTTTTTACAACTCATAGAGACTTGCCATATATCTATCCAGTAATTTGTTATGAAAGTATTTTTCCCGGAATCGTCATGAATGGCATCAAGAAGAGTAGGGCGCACATCAGGCAAATGAGTGACGAATATAGAAAACAACATAGGATAAAGAGCATTGAAGAAAGGGGCGAGTTGATTATCAATTTTACAAACGATGCATGGACTAAATGGAGCACTTCTGCTTATCAGCATTTCCTAATGACCCGCTTTTTGGCTGTCAGCACAGGTTTGCCGGTAGTGAGAATATCTAATAACGGCATTTCTGCGTTCATTGATAGTTGTGGCAGGGTGCATGAAAGGACAGCGTTGAATAAGAAAGACGTGCTATTTATTCCCGGGAATGAGTTGAATAAAGGGAAGTAAATAGAATTTACAAAGATTACACTTGACTATTAAAACATCAATGTTCTCTTGAACATAAGCCCTTGTGGTGGAATGGCAGACACGGCAGACTCAAAATCTGCTATACGTAGGTATGTGAGGGTTCAAGTCCCTCCGAGGGCACCATTTCAATTTTCTAAATTAAAATCAATAGTTAAAATTCTACGTTGCGCTGCCCGCGGCCACGCCCTCGCGGTTTGGCACCGCTACGCTCCCCCTTGCTGCGCTCGGCGGCCAAACGCGCTCCGCGCCGCGCAACATTTTAAATACTTTTCTTGACTTTTATTTCAATCAAAAACAATCGGCCAAGTTATGAAGGACGACACTTTTCAAAGCTTTAAAGTGAAGCCACAGTTCATTTGCATTGCATTTGCGCTGATTGTCTGCATGTTTAGCATCTTTGTTGTGCGCGAGACAGAGACGATTTTTGTGGTGCGCTTTGGAAAAGTTGTTCGCCAAATTGACAAGGCAGGCCTCTATTTTCGTACACCGTTGCTTGACAACATCGCATCTTTTGACAAACGCATTTTGCAGGTTTATTCCCCGGCCAAGGAAATCATTGCCAGCGACCAGAAGCGTCTGATTGTAGATGCATATGCAAAGTATAAAATCACCAACACGAAGGCATTTTATGAGAACTTAAAGAACGAGCAAGGCGCAAATATACGTGTCTCGTCAATGCTTGATAGTATTATGCGACAGGTGGTGGCAACAAATCCACTGTCATCGTTTTTGACAACGCAGCGTGCGCAGATGATGGATGACATACAAAAGCTGCTATCAGAGCAAACCAAGGGGTTCGGCATTGAAATTATTGATGTGAGGATTATCCGTGCCGACCTTCCAGTTGAAAACAGTGAGGCCATATTTAAAAGAATGAAAACTGAGCGTGAGAAAGAGGCTCAAGAACTGCGCTCGCAAGGTAAGGAAGAGGCCACAATCATCATGGCGGAGGCCGACAAAGAGGCTCTTGAAATCAAGTCAAAGGCGCAAATGGAGGCCAGTAAAGTCATCGGTAAGGCAGAGGCAGAGGCCATTAGAATTCACTCGGCTGCGTTCTCAAAAGACAAAGAGTTTTACGGCTTTTACCGCACAATGCAGGTCTATAAAAACACTCTACCAAACCAAAAAATCATCATCAGCACAAAGGATAACAGCTTTCTTAAAGGTATTAAGGTTGGATAATTGATTGTGGTATGAAGTTGAAGTTGTCAAATAATGCACTTGGAGTGCTAATTTATACGGGCGCAATGTTTTTAATTGTGCTGTTGAACATCTGCGTCAAGCGCGTAATCAAGGACTACGGCCTGCCAACATGGGAGGTTTTGTGTCTGCGCCAAGCCATCATTGTTGCGTGCCTCGTGCCGTTCATGATAAAGGCAAAGTTCAACTTTTTTGACAAGCAGGCCTTCAAACCAAACTTTATCAGAAATGTCATATTTGCATTTTCAACATTCTTGCTATACACTGGAATGGCGCGCGTGCCAATGAATGATGCCACGGCAATTACGTTTATCGCACCAATCATCGGAAGCGTTTTGGCCGTGAAATTGTTGGGTGAAAAGGGTTCAAAGTCAATATTCGTAGCACTCATTTTGGCCATTGTCGGTGTGTGTGTAATCAAGCAGCCAGGATTTAGCAAGACATCTGCAATCGGGTATGGAGCACTGTTGCTGTGTGTTATCATGCGAGGATACATAGTCATTCTCAACAAGCGTCTCGCAGGCAAATTCAACACCATGACAATGATGTTCTACACAAATATCATTATGCTTGGCGTTTCTGCACTGTTCTTCTGGCAATTCAAACCAGTTCCATTCGGTGCATTCTCAATCATGTTGCTTGTGTCACTACTCTTTTTCACAGAGGTCTACATGGTCTACAAGGCCTATAAATACTGCAATGCACTAACCCTTCAACCGCTTGACTTCTCGCGTCTGCTGTTCTCAATGTGTCTGTCATCAATCATTCTTGGCGAGGCAGTCATGAGAAACCAAATCCTCGGTGGACTTATCATCGTTGGTGGTTATGGACTTATCATTCTCTGCAAGAGGAAGAAGGCGGTGGAGAAGAAATAAGCAGTTAGCAATTTTAATATTTTGCAGGTATTTGAATGCCATTTTGCAATTGTTGTCCTGTTTTATTAACACCCGATGAGACATTATTTCCACTAGCATTGCTTATATTGGCTACATTCAAACCTTGGCTATTATTCTGATTGTTTTGGCTTATATTTGCATTTTGGCCTGATGAAAAATTCAGGTTTATGTTTTCTTCTTTTACTTGTTCTTTGTTTTTTTGATTGTTTTTGAAAATGCTATTAGTTTCTGCATCTGCTTCTTTCTTCTTTTCGGCTTCAACTTTTTTCTTATTTTTATTGCGTTTATATACTTGATGAGCCATAATACCTTCTGGCACAATTGCCGTACCAATCAATGCAATGCCTGCTATTGGAAAAACAAAAGATAACAGAAGGCCGGCTGCAGCTAATCCTGCCGTTGAGCCAACACAGATTTCGACATTTTTATCACACTTTTTCATTTCCCGTTTATATTGTTCTACATTATTTGTCGTTGTGTTATTATTTTCACTCATGCCCTGATGATAATA
>CAMNMI010000079.1 GCA_946544555.1 uncultured Rickettsiales bacterium | reverse complement strand
GTTCTGTCTCAATGGTTTCCAAATCCCTTACTGGATCGGTTGAGCCACTGACATGCACCACATTCTCATCATCAAAACAGCGGATGACATTGATAATCACATCGCACTCGCGGATGTTTGCAAGAAACTGATTACCAAGCCCCTCGCCTTTGCTTGCGCCAGCAACGAGGCCAGCAATGTCAACAATTTCCAGCTGATTATAAACCAATTTCTGCGTATTAACCAGCTTACCAAGGCGCTCCAAGCGAGCATCTGGCACATCAACCTTGCCAACATTTGGCTCAATTGTGCAAAAAGGATAATTCGCTGCTTGCGCATTTGCCGTATTTGTTATTGCATTAAACAAAGTTGACTTGCCAACATTTGGTAGGCCAACAATTCCACATTTTAAGGACATGAACGAATTACGAGTTCAATATTTTTATTTTCAACTATCTGATTATTACGCGATTCTTTTTTACAGTTTTTATGTTATTACTAACCGGTCTATTGTTAATTTCTTGGAAAATATTTCGTTTTTCGTCTACTTCAACCATTTTGTCGTTATAATTCATATGCAAAATGTACTTTGTTGGCATGCCTAGAAGCTTCGGATTAGAAATCCAAGCACCGTTAATATCATTAAATTTGCATTTCTTGCCATTAGCGTAAAAATCATCATAACCCTGACCATAAAATTTATGAAAATCAGTTTTCATATTAAACCCTTCCATTGATGAATTATTGTAATTACCTTGATTTCTGAAAACCATAGTACACCTTGTACCGCCATTTAAACCATTATACAATGCTTCGTTGCCAAGGAAAGCACAGTGGTCCCCTGCCATAATTACATATTGTTCTCTGCTATTATCTGCAAAAAGAGGTTGTTTTTGTTTATAATCACATATGTCAAGTTGACTTTTATATAGGTTTTTGATCTTTTCAGGGTTATTTTTATTCCGTTCCAAATATTCTAATAGTTTTATATTACTGTTGTCGTCTTTTGCATCAATAAAATTTATTTTTATCAAATCCTTGTAGCATAATTTTCTTTTATTAAAAGATCTGTCATATACTCTACCAAGTACTCCGTTCAGAGCTTCAAAGATATAATTAGCCAATTCTGTTCCCCATGCTGCGCCTAATGGAATTGTGAATTCTGGGAGTTTAAGTTTTTTACCACTTATACAATCTTCACACATTTTTTTTAGTGCGAAATCAAATAATTTTTGATATAATTGAGTGTAGTAGCTCACGCCATCCATTCCGATATTGAGACCACTAAAATTACTACGTAAAGCAGTTTTGACACCATTAAAACTTGGATACAACTCAAGAAAATTGTTTGTATCAATTAATGTAATTGTTTTCTTCGGCATGCTTTTCTCATTGTTTGTTATTGGATTACGCATGTTATCTGAAAATTGAGCTGTTGTTTTGCAGTTGATACCAATTCTTGATAGCTGTGTTGCCAGGGTGAACAATTGCAACTTAGGTATTGATATGCAACTGCTTTTATTAAAACATATTCTTTCAATACCATCATTCTGATTTGCGCTCTTTATTTCTATTTGAGTTGGAAAAAAAGTATCTCTCTTTTTTGTATCTTGAATGGCCATGGCAAAGCTGGTTAGGAATTTGGTTTCTTCGTCATTATTTATCCAATACCAGTTGTAGTTATTTGAATAGGCTTTGAGGTTTCCTTTAATTACTTTTTTGATATCGTTAACAAGCTGTTGAAAATTTGTGTCGTTATAGTTGCGTTGTTGCAAGACACCATGTCTGGCTAACATTTGATGCAGTTGGGACACCTCTAAAAAATCACCAAAGCAATTAATGTCATTATCATTATATGCACATCTCATCAAGTGTGCTTTCATTAATCCTTGTTCATGTCTGTTCCAACTGACAATAAGCTGCGAACCATCAAAAATATTTGCCGGCATAACGGTATTATACAGAAAAATAATTTTCTTGCAAATAAAAAATACATTTTACGAATTAAAACTCGTTTTTTGAAAATATGCTGGATAAGGTAAGAAATATTGCAATTATAGCACACGTTGACCACGGAAAGACAACAATTATTGACTCAATTTTTAAGTTTAGCAACAACTTTCGCGACAGCCAGTTAGAAGATGTCAGGATAATGGATAACAATGCCATTGAAAAGGAGAGAGGAATTACTATTTTCTCAAAGTGCACGTCAATAAAATATGGGGAATATACAATTAATATCATTGACACACCGGGACACGCGGACTTCGGAGCAGAGGTGGAGCGCGTTCTGTGCATGGTTGACAGTTGCCTTTTGCTTGTTGACAGTGCAGAAGGTGTCATGCCACAGACAAAGTTTGTGCTTGGGAAGGCACTAAAACAGGGGCTTCGTCCGATTGTTGTTATAAACAAAATTGACAAACCAGACCAGAGAGCAAAAGAGGTTGTTGAAGAGATTTTTGACTTATTTGTCAATCTTGAAGCAACAGACGAGCAGCTTGATTTCCCTATTTTATATGCATCAGGACGTGATGGATGTGCAAGTGAAGATGTGGAAAAGCGCGGTGGAGATCTCAAACCATTGCTGGATAAGATTGTGGACTTTGTGCCATGTCCTAAATCAAAATACGAGGATGATGAGTTCCGCTTTTTGGCTACAATGTTGGAGCAGGATAACTTCCTTGGCCGTGTATTGACTGGTAAGATTTACAGCGGAAAGGCCAAAGTGAACCAGCAAATTCAGGTGCTTGATTTGCAGAATAAGGTGGTTGAAAAGTGCAAGATTACAAGAATACAAAAGTTTGTTGGACTAACCAGAGAGACAGTTGAAGAGGCCGACGCCGGCGAGATTGTTACCATTGCGGGATGCTCGATCGGAACTGTATCAAACACTTTGTGCTCTGCAAACGTGAAGGAATGCGTGCCGTCAACACCTATTGATCCACCAACTTTGTCAATGACAATAGGTCCAAATACATCGCCGCTCGCAGGAAAAAGTGGTAAAAAATTGACATCTAACATGATAAAAGACCGTCTGGAAAAAGAGGCGGAAAATAACATTGCAATTACCATCAAACCATCGCAGGAGAAGGATAGCTATGAGGTTGGTGGCCGTGGCGAGTTGCAGCTTGGAGTGCTAATTGAAACAATGCGCCGAGAGGGATTTGAGCTGTCAGTTGCGCGGCCAAAAGTTGTTATTCACACGGATGAAAACGGCAACAAACTTGAACCAATAGAGGAAATTACAATGGATGTTGATGATGAATTTAGTGGCACAATCATTCAAAAATTGCAAAACCGCAAGGGTGAAATGAAGGAAATGAAGCCATTTGGTGTTGGCAGAACACGCCTTGTTTTCCTTGTTCCAACCCGCTGTTTAATGGGCTATCAGAGCGAATTCATGACAGATACGCGCGGGACAGGTGTCTTTAACAGGATATTTGATAGCTACTCACCATTCAAGGGCAGCTTGCAGAAATACAGAAACGGTGTGTTGATTTCCACAGAAAACGGCATTGCAACCGCGTATGACCTATGGAAATTAGAGGACAGAGGAGTGATGTTTATCAAGCCACAGGACGAGGTTTATGTTGGGATGATTTTGGGTGAGCATAACCGCGAAAACGATTTGCCAGTCAATGTTATCAGGGGAAAGCACCTGACAAATGTGCGTGCTTCTGGAAGTGATGAGGCAGTGAAGTTGATACCTGCCAGAGAGCTTACTTTGGAGCAAATGATTTCATATATTCAGGACGATGAGCTGATTGAGGTGACGCCTGACAAGCTACGTTTGCGTAAGAAGTATCTTGATCCAAACGAGAGAAAGAGGGCAATGAGGACTGATGGATAACATGAAGGGCCGTTTTTTACTTGACAATAATATATTTTTTTTCATCAAAAGATTGTGGAAAAGTTGCTAAATCTAATCCAAAAGACACATATCTTCAAGCTGGCACTGTTAGTTTGCCAGAACATTGGCAACCGCATGATTGGTTTCACCACTGCGCTCGGTGATTTCAGCATTTTCTCATGGAAGCTACTAACTTCAGCACTTCACAGACGTTTTTTTTTCAACAATTTCATGAGCTCGTTATACCTTAATGGTTTCTGCTCAATCCCAGTTGTTGGCCTGACTGGCTTTTTTACTGGTGCGGTACTTACAGTACAGCTTTTCAACAGCTTGCGCCAATTCGGAATTGATGACAACATCCCTTACATCGTATTGTTGGCGCTGATGAAGGAGCTTGCGCCTGTGCTTGGAGGCCTCATGGTTGTTGCACGCGTTGGGTCATCAATGTCGGCGGAAATCGGTAGTATGGCAACAAATAACCAAATTGACAGTTTGATAAGCATGTCTATCAACAAATACCGTTTTCTCTACTTCCCACGCGTGTTG
>CAMNMI010000078.1 GCA_946544555.1 uncultured Rickettsiales bacterium | reverse complement strand
TTGTAATCAACGAACCAGTGGCCTACGCCGATGCCATGAAGTGGTTTGAAGAGCCATACCAAGAGGACAAGGTATTCATTTTAGAGCACCAAGATGTTTATACATGCGGGAAGAGTGTAAGTGATGATGAGTTTGCGCGCATTGCTCCAAATGGAAAAATCATGGGAACGCCAGCCATCCGAGCAAGCAGAGGAGGTCTCTGGACGTGGCATGGCAAGGGGCAGATTGTTGTATATTTTGTCTGCAATCTGCGTAAAAACCACATAACTTTGGATGACTGGTTCCAAAAGATTGAAGGCACTGTTTTAGAGAGCTTGAACAATATTATCAACCAACATAATGTTCGTGGTATTAATGTCTACGCCGACAAAGACAAACGTGGCTTTTGGATGCATGATGAGTGCGATGATGTCTACAAAATTGGCTTTATTGGTCTGCGCGTATCAAAAGGTATCCTAACACATGGCATCAGCATCAACTTTGATAATGACTTGAAGTGGTTTGATTATATCACTCCGTGCGGTCTGGAAGGTGTGAAGATTGGTTCCATCACCAATAACATCTACGCGGAAGCCAGCAAAAAGGCGTTTGTGGAGTGGATGGTAAAGAGATTTGAGAAATAAGTTGATTATGTTAACTAAAAGATGTATAATTGATTAGTTTTAATTGTGTTTTATGACAAAAGGTACGAAAAATCCAATTGTAAAAAGAAAAGTTTTAAGAAAAGGAAATGAAAGAGTGACTTACTGGAATGGTGATAAATACGCTGGAGAACTGAATGGTAATAAAAAAGACGGTTATGGAAAGATGTTTTATCATAATGGTGCCAAATATTTAGGATATTTTAGAAACGACGTAGGGCATGGACAAGGGAAATTCTGGAATGAAGACGGTAAGCTTCGATATGAGGGAGCACTTCGTAACAATAAGGCAAACGGTCAGGGAACTTATTACAATGACAATGGTAATAGATATGAAGGAGAATTTAAAAACAATGAATTTAATGGCAAAGGGACAATCTTTGATCAAAACGGGAAGATTATATATAAGGGAAAATTTCAGCACAATAAGGCAAACGGTAAGGGAACTTTGTATCTTGAAGATGGTAATAGATATGAAGGAAATTTTATAAACGATGTAAGGCAGGGCAAAGGGAAAATCTTTGATAAAAACGGGAAGATTATATATGAGGGAGAATTTAAGGACGGTAAGGCAAATGGTACGGGAACTCATTATTTTAACGACGGTAGTAAATATACTGGCGACAATAACGAAGGTAAAATTCAAGGGCAAGGAACTTTGTTTTTGCCAAATGGCGATATGTACGTAGGTGAATGGAAAAATGATAAACAAAGTGGTCCAGGTAAATGGTTCCTTCACAATGGCAAAGTGATGGATTGTGTGTATTCAAATGGAGTATTGCTCTCACGCGTACAAAATCAAAATAATCTTGGATTAAACCAAGCGAATAACAACCAACAAAACCAAATTGGTGGAGGACAGTAGTTCCTCACTTCTCCTCCATCTTTAACACAGCCAAGAATGCAGATTATGAAACTTCAATGTTTCTGTAGATATTAATCATTTGTTGAAGTAATTGCCAGTAGATTTAAAAAAATAATTTGCGCTCTTGTTATTATTTGATAATATCATTTGTAGTTTTTAATAGTTGATTTTATGGATAACAACAAAAAAGGAGCAGGAAACAATGGACAAGAAAAAAAGGAGGTAAAGGATCAGGAAAAAAAAGATCAGGACAAAAACAATCAAGTAATACATTTTCCTAATGGTGATGTATACGAAGGGAGTGTTAATGAACATGGTAAACCAGAAGGTAAAGGAATATATTTCTACAATGATGGTGACGTATACGAAGGAGACCGGAAAAATGGCATAAGGGATGGTAAAGGAATATATTTCTACAATGATGGTGACACATACGAAGGAGACTGGAAAAATGGCAGAATGGATGGTAAAGGAATATATCTCAACAATAATGGTGACAAATATGAAGGAGACTGGAAAAATGGCATAATGGATGGTAAAGGAATATATTTCTACAATGATGGTGACAAATATGAAGGAGACTGGAAAAATGGCACAAGGGATGGTAAAGGAATATATCTCTGCAATAATGGTACCGTATACGAAGGAGATTGGAAAAATGACGTACAGGAAGGTAAAGGAAAAGAGTATTGGCATGATGGTGGCATATACGAAGGAGACTGGAAAAATTATAAAAAGGAAGGTATAGGAACCATGCATTACGCCAATGGTGATAGATACGAAGGAAACTGGAAAAATGATGAAAAGGAAGGTAGAGGAACATTTTATTTCAATAATGGAGAACGATATGAAGGCACATGGGTTGATGGTTGTGCGGATGGCATATTTTTTCACCGTTTAGCTGATGGTAGTATACAGAGAGAACGATGGATTAATGGTAATAACGCAGGACCAGCATTTTATACTGAAGATTTAATAAATTTGAGGAATCAACAACATGATAAAGGACTCGGAAAATAAAGGTTAGTGCTTCTTTTTTAATTTTCCTCCATCTTCAACACAGCCAAAAATGCGGACTGTGGAACTTCAACGTTGCCGCACATTTTCATTCGCTTTTTTCCTTTTTTCTGTTTTTCAAGAAGTTTACGTTTTCTGGTAATGTCTCCACCGTAGCACTTGGCTGTCACGTCTTTGCGGTAGGCAGAAATTGTCTCGCGGGCAATGATTTTTCCTCCCAAAGCAGCTTGAATTGGGATAACAAACTGCTGTCTTGGAATTAAATCTTTCAGCTTCAAACACAATGCACGCCCACGGGTTTCTGCTCTGGTTTTATGCGTCATAAGTGAAAGTGCGTCCATCTTTTCGCCATTGAGGAGGATGTCAACTTTGACAATATCACTCTCCTGATAGCCAATGATTTGCCATTCAAAACTCGCATAACCACGGCTTACGCTTTTGAGCTTGTCATGGAAGTCAAAGATTATTTCTCCCAACGGGATTTCATAGGTGATGACCGCCCTGTTTCCGCCACTGAACGAGAGGTTTTTCTGCTTGCCACGGCGATCTTCGCAGAGCTTTATCAGGTCGCCGATGTATTCCTCGGTTGTCAGGATGTTGACCTCCGCGATTGGCTCTTCAATGTGCCTGATGTAAGTCCAGTCAGGCATGTCAGCGGGGTTGTGGACGTCCTTGATTTCACCGCTCTGCAAGTGAACTTTATACACCACACTCGGCGCTGTCGTGATGATGTTCAAGTCAAACTCTCGTTCAAGGCGCTCGTGGATGACCTCCATGTGGAGTAGCCCCAAAAACCCACAGCGGAAGCCCATTCCAAGCGAGGCCGACGTTTCGTACTCATAGTTAATACTACTATCATTCAGCGACAACTTTGCCAAACTTTCTTTGAGTTTAGTGTAGTCCTCTGTATCCACTGGATAGACACCGCAGAAGACAACTGGTTGCACTTTTTTGAACCCTTCCAGTGGCGTCGTGGTTTCATCACCAGCGGCCACAATTGTATCACCTATGTTGCAATCTTTGACATTCTTGAAATTAGCACAGATGTAGCCAACCTCTCCGGCCTTGATGCTTTCACATGGTAGCTTTTTAGGTGTAAAAAACCCCAGCTGTTCTATTGTATATTCATTTCCGTTGGAGAGAGTTTTTATCTTTGCTCCCTTTTTTAGCTCTCCGTCAATGACACGCACCAGCAAAATGACGCCTAAATAGACATCATACCATGCATCAACCAGCAGGGCTTTGAGCGGATTTTCCAGCTTTCCGTTTGGCGCAGGAATTTTTTCAATGACTTTTTCCAGCATCTCTGCAATGCCTTCGCCAGTTTTTCCGCTAACGAGCGAGATGTCCGCCGTGTCAAGTCCGACAACCTCTTCAATCTGCTTTTTGGAATTCTCCACCTGCGAAGATGGCAAGTCAATTTTATTTAGCGCTGGCATGATTTCAATTCCAACATCAATGGCCTTGTATGCATTTGCGAGCGTTTGCGCTTCAACTCCTTGTGTTGCATCAACCAGCAATATGCACCCTTCACAAGCCGACAGACAACGACTTACCTCATATCCAAAGTCAACATGCCCGGGTGTGTCCATCAGATTAAAGATATATTCATTTCCGTCTTTTGATTTGTATTTTAACCGCACAGTTTGTGATTTGATTGTAATTCCTCTCTCTTTTTCAATATCCATGCTATCAAGAACTTGCTCGGTCATTTCACGGTCTTGCAAGCCACCACAGATTTGAATAATTCTGTCGCTGACGGTGCTCTTGCCGTGGTCTATATGTGCTATGATTGAAAAGTTCCTAATTTTTGTGTTGTCGTAGGGCACGAACATGATATAGCGACAGAGTTTTTATTTTCAAGGTTTATGTTGCGCTGCCCGAGGCCACGCCCTCGCGGTTTGGCTGCGCCTCG
>CAMNMI010000077.1 GCA_946544555.1 uncultured Rickettsiales bacterium | reverse complement strand
GGGCGCCGCGCTAAATGGAGTTCAGATAGCAAAGGAGCTCATAAAGCTGATTTAGTATGTATGGTTATAAAAATATCATCTCGCAAATTTCTTAGGAGAACAATCTTCATGATGAAATTGCCGGTGATATGCTTTATGTGTATATTTGCAACGGTAATTATTTCCAGTTTTGCAATCTTGATTACGCTCTCCATAACTGACATCAAAGTCAATTCTCCATATGTAATCAGTGCAATCAAGAGGGCTGTCAATAGCAGATTTAACCAGTTTAATGTAGATTTTTCTTCATTTGAGCTCAAAAAAAAGTCAGTCCGCAACATGAAATTGGATTTCACAATCAATGACATCGTTGTGAGACATGCAAAACAGAAAATTGAGGTTGTAAAATTTGACAAATTGAAGTCGGTTTTGCCAATCCGAGAGCTGCTTTATGGCGCATTTATTCCATCTATTGGCGACATAAAAAATAAGACATTCAATATACCAATTTCATCCAGTTCAATAGTCGGCAAAACCAATGAATGCAAGAGTATTCAGGACAATTTTACCGAGGCATTCAGGATGCTGATTGTGCAATTCAACAATGCAATTCGCGGTGCTGGATATATGCTAAACAATGGTATTAGCATTGAAAATGCAAAGTTTAATTTCATCAATACACAAAATCAAAGCAAGTTTGCAACTGTCAATTTAGTGAAAAGTTATAGCAAAGTTGTTGAAACAAACTCACTAACGAAGCAGCAGAAAAAGGATTTAGCCAACATGATGGAGCGCTTGCGCCAACAAAATAATGACAACAGAATTATTGCAATGTTCAAGAAAATATATTCAAAAATCGTAAATTTCAGTTCAAAACACATTGAAAAAGCAGTAATCCACAATTCTGTGATAAAATATAGCCATGGCATATTTACTATCCAAGGGCTCTGCAATATGAAACACGGCAAGATTGATGGATGTATTTTCAACGTCAGCGACTTCCCTGTTGATGCATTCAGCTTGATGAGAAACATAAACTCCAAAGTCAATATTGCTGGAAAATTGTATGGCAGCATTTACGTAAAAATGGATAACGACGGCGCAAAGTTGATAGACATTGACTCCAAGGTCAAGCCAAAGAAAACAGTGCTCCACGACGGCAATCAGAGGGATATAAATGAGTTTAATTTCAAGGTCAATGCAGTTGATAACTTTACAAAAATAAAGTCCATAGATATATTCGTTGAAGATGTAAATAAATACAACAAACGCCGCACAATGGAGTTGAAAGCTATTGATTTAGTGCACGAAAATACGCATTTTGTTGATGGAAAAGTAGATGTTATTGTCAACAATATTCACCTTTCAGAGTTCTACGAATACTTCACGAAAAAGGTGCAAATTGGTGATGATGTCAAGCATTTTGATGGGCTAATAGAGGGCACATTGTCGTTTAAAATTGATAAAGAAGGCAAACTTGTTCCACTGCATGATGACAAGTCAAAAGTGAGATTAAAAAACCTGATTATCAACTCAAAGACATTTGCGTATGACCTGTCAAATCTGTTGTTTTCGTTGGAGGTTTTGGATAATAATATAGTCCTCAAAATGGTGGATGTGGATAACGACAAGCTCAACAAAAATGCATATTTAACATTGAGATTTGACATAAAAAAACAAATTTTGATTATTGAAATGCATGACTTTACAATCAATAAAACCAGTTTTGATAAAATCAAAAAGTTAATATTTAATGAAGCACAATATAACTTTGCAAAACCGTTCCAGATGTCTTTTATGGTGAACGGAAAAGCAGTTATCCCATTAAATAGTTCGTTTGTAAAAAATGGTGAGCTTGACTTGAAATTCCTTTTTTTAACAATCAACGGCAACGAAGAAGAAGAGGTTAACGACAACAAAGTTTTATCAATCAAAAAGAAGGTTGGCGCAAAAATCGGAGACATTGAAATGGACTTCGGCACAGCTAAAATGTATAGCACGCTATATGACTTCATGAAAGAGCGCAATGACAAATCAGTCATTAAAGGCAAGATTGATTTTGCAGCAGCAAAGCCATTTGGCATAAAAATTGACGCAGATTGGAAATTCAATGGCAAGAAAGTGTCTGATTTCGGTATTATGCTTGAAAAAGATATAAAATTGCATCTCACATCGGAAAATACAAATCTAAAAGTGTATTCAACCGGTGTATTGAAAAATGTCTTCATTGAAATTTTCGGCCAAAGAGCTTACATTGATGACAACTTCTGGCGGCTGTTGCTTCTGCTGATTGTAATGATTGATAGTGATGGTGATATAAGGATCAAAATAGATATGGTTGATGGCAAAATAAAGGACCTCTTCCTGCGCAATGTGTTATTGGATATGTTAATCAGAGACATTTATTTCTATGGCCACTTTGATTTGGATGTGGAATATGATAACAAATTTTATGAAGGTTATCACTATATCAATGAAAATGGCAAATTTGAAACGCATCTGCCAAACATAATTCCGCTGTTTATTTTAGGAGACGTGAATATCAAGGACCTTCCAATCAGTAGAATTACTGTTGACGGACAAGGTATTGAAAATGGCAATAATACTTCTGATGCCAAAATGGATGTAGAAATGCAATATAAAACAGATAAAAGCTTTGATTTCACGCGCGTAAATAAAGCGCATATTGAGAATTTAAACATGCATCGCAATGGAATAACTGCTACAAATGCAGATGTTAATGGCGATTGGTTTGATGCGCTTGTGGATTTCAGCATGTTGCTTGGCGGGCCTATTGAACTGGACGGTAGATTGGTTGTTTTGACACCAGCACAGAGGATAAAAAAGTTCTTTTCAAGCAACAGAAAACTGACAAAAAACAACAGTGCGCATATTGTAAAAAAAGGCGACAATATGAAAGAGTTTATCAAACACATGGAGATAAATGGCAAGGATTTTTCTGCAAATGAAAAAGGAGAACAGAATTTTAGTTGGGACATGATTTCAGAGGTAATGTCTGATGAGAAGTAGGGTTGCGCGGCGCGGAGCGTGTTTGTGCGAGGAGCAACGCGAGGAGCGAAATACAAACCGCGAGGGCGTGGCCTCGGGCGGCGCAACCCTACAAAAACATTGACAATAAATAATTCATACAAATCAATCATTATCATATGTCAAAATTCGTTTTTTCTGGTATTCAGCCAAGTGGCGTTCTGCACTTAGGTAATTACATTGGTGCAATTTTGAACTGGAAAAAAATGGTTAAAAACGCAGACAAAGATGACAAATTTCTCTTCATGATTGCTGATTTACACTCACTGACAAGCTGCAAAAACCCAGAATTGATGCGCCAAAACACGAATGAACTGCTTGCAACATATCTTGCATGCGGCATTGAACCAAGCGATAATTTGCATTTTTTCATTCAGTCAAGCATTCCTGAACACTGCCAACTTTGCTGGTTATTAACGACAGTTTGCCCGCTCGGACAGCTGGAACGGATGACACAATTCAAGGACAAAAAGGGCAAGCTCGGCGCTGATGAAATTAATGCAGGGTTGCTCTATTATCCGCTCCTAATGGCCGCAGACATTTTGCTTTACCGCGCTACTCACGTCCCTGTTGGAGAGGATCAAACCCAGCACATGGAGTTCTGTCGTGATATGGTTGACAAGTTTGAGAACAAGTTCGGCGAGCGTGCCAAAGGCATTTTCATCAAGCCAGAGGCCATAATTGACAAAACAAGCAAGCGCATAATGTCCCTTGGCGATGGCACTAAAAAGATGAGCAAAAGCATTGGCGATGACAAAGACAGGATAATGTTAACTGACACAAACGACCAAATTGCAAAGAAAATCAAGACCGCTAAAACAGACAGCATAACTGGTATCTACTTTGACAAGGATGCTCGCCCAGAGGTTTCAAACCTTATCAACATAATGAGTGCATTGAGTGGAAGGCCAGTTGAAGACATCAGCGAGCAATATAAAAACTCTGGCACAAAGGTTTTCAAAGATGATCTGACAGAGATTATCATCAACGAAATTGCACCGATAAGAGAGAAATTTTTGGATGTGAAAAATGATGCAAAATTGTTGGCGAAAATTGTTGAAGATGGAAATAAATACGCTATAACAGCAGCAAAAAACACTCTCAGCAAATTGGATGTTTTTTAGTGAAAACTACACTAACTTTTTTCTTCTTTCTTTTTCATCTCCATTGCATTTTTGATTGCATCACGTATTGCATCAAGTTCAAGTTTTTTGATTTTGCGCTTTGATTTTTTGATTTCAGCAAGCTCTTCCTCTTCACTTGCATTTTCTGTCTTGTTATGTTTTAACTGATCTGTAATTCGCTGTTCGCGCTTCAAAATTTCATCAAGAAATTTCTTTATCTCGCCATCCAGTGTATCAAACAAACCGTCAATTTTTTTGGTAAGTCCTTCAACTTCGTGCTCTGACATCAACTTATTTTAGCATGTTTATCAGAAAAATCTACTTTTTTTTGTTGATTGTTGAAAAATATATGTTGTTGCGACGGCGCGGAGCGCATTTGGCCGCCGAGCGCAGCGAGGGGGAGCGTAGCGGGGCCAAATGG
>CAMNMI010000076.1 GCA_946544555.1 uncultured Rickettsiales bacterium | reverse complement strand
AGCCAGACGGCGAGGGCGTGGCCGCGGGCGGCGCAACATAAAGAAATAGCTTGTCTTAACAGAACGTAATAATTTCATTTGCAAATTATTTTCACATTTTTCAACTGGCGCATGGACTTTTCAAAACTCAAAATAACAGAAGACGTGAACAGACAGCCAGTTAACGAGCCACCTTTTTATAAAGAGGTTATTTTCAAAGGCGAGGAGTTGGTTGGGTTGGAATACGAGCCGGTTTTTGACTTTTTTGAAGGTAAAGTGCAGAACGCACACAAGGTTTTAGATGGCGATTTTGTCACCACCGAGGACGGAACAGGAATAGTCCACATTGCACCGGGATTTGGTGAGGATGACTTTAATGTCTGCAAGAAAAACGGCATTGGCGTGGTTTGTCCTGTTGATGACGGCGGATGCTTTGATAAAAACAACAAAGATTTGCATGAGATAAAATATAAACTTGGAGATAAAGACGAAGTGCTTGAACTGCGTGGAAAACAAGTTTTTGAGACAAATGATGACATCATAAAATACCTCAAAGGTAGGAATTTGTGGGTAAAAACCGAGCAGTATTTACATAATTATCCGCATTGTTGGAGAACAGACACGCCACTGATTTACAAGGCAGTCAGCAGTTGGTATGTCAAAGTCAGCGACTTCAAGGACAGAATGTGCGAGCTGAATAAGCAGATCAACTGGATACCTGAACACGTGCGAGACGGACAATTTGGCAACTGGCTTGAAAATGCAAGAGATTGGAGTATTACAAGAAACCGCTTCTGGGGTGCTCCGGTGCCGGTGTGGAGGATAAATAAAACAATACTTAACCCGAAACATACTTATTTGGAAATTGATTTAACAAAAAATGACTATAAAAACAGCGACTATAATCACTTTTTAAGTTATGCAGAAAAGTGTTTTGCAAATGGTTTTAGTTTAGATTTTGAAGATGGTAGCATTGTAAATAATATTGCAGAATTGGAACAATACATTGATGATAAAATTAAAAATGAAAAGAATAGAGATAATATCGTCATACAGCCACTGATGCCGAAGAAATGTTTTGGTAGTATTCAAGAATTAGAAACTTTCTTCAAAGACGACTACATTGCTGATTTTAAAGCAGGAAAAAACAGCGGAAAATATATCAAAGACAAAAACAATCCAGAAGGAAGTTTCAAAATTGATGATTTGCATCGTCCATATGTTGATGAGCTCGTGAAACACACAGACATAGGAGATTTAAAACGAGTTCCCGACGTCCTTGACTGCTGGTTTGAGAGCGGGTCAATGCCATATGCACAAGTTCATTATCCGTTTGAGTATAGAGATGGAAATGGCAATTTGATAAGAACAGCGGAGGAAAACAAAAAGTGGTTTGATACGCACTTTCCATGCGATTTCGTGACGGAATATGTAGCACAAACACGTGGTTGGTTTTATACAATGGTGGTGCTGGCAACGGCGTTGTTTGACAAAATCCCATTCAAAAATGTCATATGCCACGGTGTGATGCTTGACAAAGACGGACAAAAGCTTTCAAAGCGACTTCGTAATTATCCCGACCCGCTGGAAATGATAGACATTTATGGCTCGGATGCAATGAGGTGGTTAATGGCTTCAAGTCCTGTCGTGCAGGGTGGTGATATGCGAATTGACAAGGACGGCAAGATGATTGCTGATGTTGTAAAGAATGTGCTAAACCCAATCTGGAATGCTTTTGTGTTCTATAAGCAATACGCCGAGCTGGATAAAATCAAGATTGATGGCAAAATTGACAGCGAAAATGTGATGGATAAGTATATTTTGTCAAAGTTGAAATTGTTTGTTGAGGCGTTTGAAAAAGCGATGGATAATTATAACACCATTGATGCTTGCCACGAGGTTGAACTTTTCATTGATGTGCTGAATAATTGGTATATCCGCCGCAACAAAGAGCGCTTCTGGAAGAAAGAACACGATGACGACAAACAACAAGCATATGAAGTTTTGCATTTTGTTTTGAAAACTTTCGCAACAGCGACTGCTCCAATTTTGCCGTTTTTGTGCGAGGAGGTTTATCAAGAGGTTTGCAAATTTGAAACAAAATAATATTTATGAAATATAACATTCTTTTTTTGTTATTTTTTTTAACGTCCTGTGCTACTATAAGCAATGCAATGACTGAAAAGACAAAAGATGGCAATATATGTTGGAATGAACAAAACTTTCAAGTTCTACAAGGATTAGAATATGGAGCATTGGCATATGAATGTCCTCGGTATGACGATAGGTGCTGGAAAAACAAAGTTGTCTATCTTGTAAATACAACTGGTGATGATTTTTACGACGGGCAAAATGTATCAAGTAGTAAAGAACAATGTTGGGTGCGAGATGGTGTTTATAGATACACAACAAACCAAAATATACAAAAAGCTGTTCCATTTTTGATACTGGAAGATAAATAGGTTAATTTAATAAATATTGATGGTTTGTTTTGTTGCGCAAGCGCGGAGCGCATTTGGCCGCCGAGCGGAGCCCGAGCGGAGTGATGGCGGATGGAGCAAGGCGCAGCGTAGCGGTGCCAAATGGCGAGGGCGTGGCCTCGGGAAGCGCAACGTAAAAATTTTCAAAAAAAACAGAATCTTACAAAACAAAAAAGAATTTGATTGTTTTTTTTTTTTTTTTTGCTATCATTTCTTTTGGTTTTAAGATTCATTTTATGATTAATGGTAATAGTATACCGACAAATATCGATAGCACAATAAATCATTTTTCCAACATGGTATCTGGATACAATAATAATAGTACACTAACTAAAAGTCTTAATATGTTGGATGGAATGGAAAAAGGCGCGCATCTGATGGATGGTTATACTGTTCCAATGTTCTTGGCATCTTACTTTAAAAAATTTATACAAGAAAAAGCCAATGGCAAAGCACCTCGTGATCCATTTTCAAAATATTTTACATATATTTTGACGGAAAACGATTTAAAGACAACCAAATTGGACAACAAAACGGCCTGTATAATAAAACTAAATGTAGCTCAAAGACCTGTATATGTGGGCGTGACGAAATATTTTTTAGATCATTATCTTGGTAAAAAAAATAAATTTAAAAAATTGGATGAATATTGTAAAACACCCAGCAAAGATAACAAAGATCATTATAAAACACACAGCAAAGATAACAAAGATCAAGAACGCATTGAAAACTGGTATATCGAGGATGATAAGAAGTTGGGCAAAAAAATATACGATATTACACAAATAGATAATATTCCAACAGATGTTAAAAGTAACAGCTCAAAATCTACCATTAAACCAGAAGACAATCCGTCAAATGTAAAAAATGTAATAGAAAGAAAGATAATCTTATGGTTTTTATTTTTGCAAAAAACTATGTTGGAAAGACAATTAAATGAGGTAAAGACAAAATATAAGAACCTTCTAAATAGTTTTTGTAATTGCGACTTAATTTCTACAGCAAAAGATTATATTTCGTCTTATACACATGTTTTGCCAGTTAATAAGATTGGTAGTATTGGATTAAGTGGTATAAAAGGCGCAATAAAAAAATAAATAGTTAACGTTGTTGTTAAATAACAGAAGAAAATTTGAAACTTTTGGTACAGTGCGATAAAAACTTTAAAATTTTGAAGTTTTTTCGCCAAAGCCCCTTCGCACGAAAAGCACTTTGCATCACTGGACGTGCGGGGCCTTTGGCATGCGCGGCCGCTGCCGATCGCCTCCGCCCTTGACAAGTCAAGGCCTGCGGCCGCGCAATTAGTAAATAATACTTTCAATAATCGGTCTATTTTTTCTTCCTTTTTCTCCCATGCCCAGCAATTCCCGCACGCACTTTTGAGTATTTCTCACAAACATATGGATAGTCAATCGGCAGTCCCCATTTTTGCTTGTATTCCTGAAATGTCATATTGTATTTTGTCTTCAAGTGGCGCTTCAACATTTGCATTTTTAATCCATCTTCCAAACAAATAATGTAGTCATAAAAGACAGTTTGTGGTATTTTTTTGTTTTGTATCGCCTCCGTTTTTGCATTAATAAGTTTTTCACGAATTCTCAAAAATTCTGCCAAAACATCATCAGTTGAGCCATCAAAATGGGCTTTTTTTAAACATTCTAAGGCAATTTCGTCAATCGTTTTATCATTTATACTTTTAGTTGAACCACCACTTTCACAATCTGCAAAGCTTATCAATTTACCATTAACATTGTCAAAATCCGCCATAAAACATCTAATTTAAACATTTACTAAACTAAAAGTTTATAAAAATAATATAAAAGTCAAGTAAGTTTTTCAAAAATTATTTTTTTACACAGCTGCGTCAACGCCATCGTAATTTGCATTTTGCCACTCGCGGTAATCCTGCACAAAGCACAGATTGAACGCGCTCTGCGTCGCGCAATACATATTTTACAAAAACCACTTGCAATTTATATTTTCTACAAAAGCATTTTAACGTTTGCCTCGATAGCTCAGTTGGTAGAGCATGGGACTGAAAATCCCTGTGTCGCTGGTTCGATTCCGGCTCGAGGCACCATCAAATTCATATTTAAATAATGTTGTCTGTCCACATTTTTGTTGTTTTGGCGCCTTGACTTTTATAAAATATAGCTTGAAATTCAGTGTATTTGGTGAAGTGGCTGAGTGGTCGAAAGCGGCTTCCTGCTAAGAAGTTATACGGG
>CAMNMI010000075.1 GCA_946544555.1 uncultured Rickettsiales bacterium | reverse complement strand
CTCAAGAAACTTGCCAATTTAGTAGACTACAGGCATAATCTTATTAATGATTTAAGTACGGATTGTGTCAAGAAAAATGGAAGATGCACAAATGTTCATGATTGTATTATTGCACCAAAAAAAATTGTTAATAAAGAAATTGTTCAGGAATTAAGAAAAAAATTGCGCGATAATATTACTGAGGTTGAAAAATGTAAAAATTTCTTGAATAATTACAAAGAACAAGATTTTGAGAAAGATTTTCAAAGTGCAGTTAAACTGTATAATATCAAAAAGAAAAAAGACATCGGTTTTTCTGTTGGAAGTGAATTATCAAATACATCAAAACAAACAAATTTATTTAAATAAAAGCAACTAATACAAACGATATTAATTTTTGTTGCGCTGCCCGAGGCCACGCCCTCGCCGTTTGGTTGCGCCTCGTTCCTCGTCGGCCAAACGCGCTCCGCTCCGCGCAACCATATTTTACCATAAAATCATTAACAGAAAATTCCTTGCATCTTATTTTAATCGTTTTTATTGTTAAATGTAGGTGTTTATGAAAAAAAGTAGTTTATTCCTTTCTCTTGCTCTTTTGTTGGCCGGATGTTCGTCCAGTAAAAACATGGTCTATATGTCAAATGATAGCTACCGAATAGACGAAATTGCACCAACATTGAAAAAAAGAGTTGATACACTTTGGTTCGGTCTTGCGCAGGAGACAAACATTTATCCAAACGAGGTCTGTAAAGAATACGGCTACAATGAGGCCATTGCTGTTGTGAATGAAAGAGAGACATTGCAGACATTACTGACTGTTGTCACGTTTGCATTCTACTCACCACGCACAGTGAAGATATGGTGTAGCGGTAAGAACGGTTTGAAAGTTGTTGATGCTCCATGGGAAGAGAACATCCAGCAAAATGGAGTGTTTTTGACACCATCAAATTTAGGTGCAAGCCGTGATATTTCTGGTGATTACAAAAGCAAATTTTAGAGGAATATATGTTGCGTGGCGCGGAGCGCGTTTGGCCGACGAGGTACGAGGCGCAGCCAAACGGCGAGGGCGTGGCCTCGGGCGGCGCAACATAATTGTATCTTGAAAATAAAAAAGCAGATTTGAGTGTTTGCTTGTGAAGGTTTTTGAAAATTTTGATGGCGCAAAGCTGAGCTGGTTCAAAGCAGGCGGTAAAGTTGACATATTTGCAATCGTTGATAGCAAGGAAGAACTGCTTGATGTATTGGATAAATATGACAATGGCAAAGTAATGACCGTTGGAGTCGGTTCAAATCTACTTATAAGAGATGGTGGTTTTCATGGATTGATTATCAAGTTTGGTCAGGGATTTAACAGAACAGCCATTGAAGTTGCCGATGGGGGTGAAACGCACAAAATTCTTGTTGCAGGTGCAAGTACACCGTCAAACGCAGTCGTGCAGTTTGCAATAAGAAATAATTTGGTTGGCGCAGAGTTTATGTCAACAATTCCGGGGAGCATCGGCGGTATGACGCGCATGAATGCAGGGTGTTTTGGAAGAGAAATAAAGGACATTTTTTACAGCACAAACGTTTTGAGGCGAGTTGGCACGTGGCAGGAGCAGGTTGATAATCTTGCTGAAATGAAGTTTTCATATCGTCACAGTGCACTGAACAGTGAGGACATTGTCATGGAGACGCGGTTTTTGTTGAAAATCGGAACGTCCGACGCAGTTGAAAAAGCAAAGCAGGAAATCACAGAAATGCAGGTACATCGCAAGCAAAATCAAGTTGTTGGCATGACTTGTGGTAGCACATTTGCAAATCCAGATGGATATAGTGCGTGGCGGTTGATAGCAAGTGTTGGACTGCGCGGACGCAATATTAACGGCGCTGTTTTTTCAGAAAAGCACTGCAATTTTATTGTAAATACTGGCGGCGCGAGTGCAACAGATATTGAAAATTTGATAGATTTGGCAAAGCAGAAAGTCAAAGAAGAACATGGAATTGAGTTGAGGACGGAGATTTGTATTGTCGGGGAGAGAAGGTGAGTTTATTGTTGTGACGCCGCGGCCACGTCCTTGCTGTTTATATTTCGCTTCTCGCCTTTTATCGCTCTCTAACTCATTCACATTCGTGGCACAAACTTGCTATGCACCGTACAACAAATATTATTTATTTTTCTCAACAGGACGCTTAAAATCCATGAAAAGCTTATAACACAACACATCATCATTGAAATAGTCAGCCATGTTTCTACAAATCTTTGTTTGCTGCCAACATTCTTCATCAGTTCTACACAGATAATCATCCTCGTCTTCATTTTCGTCACGCAACACCAGAGTAATATTTTCCAAATAATTATAATACTCACCTGTCCTGTTGCAATTCTTCATGTTTAGCGTAATATATGAAAATGGCAGAATATGGTCTACTTGAATTTTTCTTACATCCTCTTCCATTACATATTTACCGTTTTTATCATCAAAAATAATCCACCTTCCACCAACAACACTACATCTGTAACTACTATCATCTCTCTCTTTATAGGGAACAATTTTAACCTTTGGCTCAACAATTGACTTATCAAATAGCACCCAATCCTTGGTATTAAAATAGCAATCTGGTATCGTGATAATCACGTCATCATCCATGTGGCGCAACTTGATGCCCTGCTGGTTACCATAATGCACAGATATTTTCCTCCTTATTTTATCCAGTTTGGAAATCTTGCAGCCGTATTCACGCACTGTTTTTAGGTCATCCTTTTTAATGTTGTGGTTGTAGAGGTCGTTTTCAGCCGTTGCCTCGGCGCGTGCAGCCACAACAATACCGCAAAAGCACCATGCCGACAATGTAATTCTTGCAAACAGCTTTAACATATTTACAATGACTTGATTGTGTCAACCAATTCTTTGACATGTTTGTTTGCCATGTCTATTTTCTTGGCCTCCTCAGCTGTAAATGCATATCCACCGCTGCAAACGAAGCCACTCCACTGCATGCTGCAAAGATTTGCTAACTGCATAAATGATGGCATGAATTCACTAATCTCAAAGTTCTGCGCAGCATTGTGCTGATACATCTCTGTTGGCGCGCCAGCTGTTGTAGAAACAATGAGTTTTTTACCTGCCAATGCCTTGCCATTTGAGCCGTATGCAAAGCCGTGCGTGAGGACATCCTCAAACCATTTTCTCATGATTGATGGACAGTTATACCAGAAAAATGGGAACTGCAACACAATTACATCCGTCTTCACAAGCTTCTCCTGCTCTGCCTTTGCATCAATTTTGTAGTCAGGATAAAGCCCAATCAAATCGTCAAACTCTGCCTCTGGAAATTCCTTTTTTAAACCCTCCAAGATAGCTTTATTAGCCACCGAATGTGCCAAATCAACGTGACCTGAAACAACTAACAACTTTGTCATAAAACACACAAAACAAAACTATTTTTTATCCTCTTTCACCGTAAAGAATTCCAACATGTCGCCAACCTTGACATCATCAATCTTTTCAAGACCAACACCACATTCTTGACCACTCTGCATTTCTTTGACACTTTCCTTGCCGTGTTTTAAACTGTCGCATTTGGTCTCAAAAACGGCCTCGCCATTACGCATCACAGCAACGTTTGTTCCAATCATGGCCTTGCCGTCTTTCACCAAACAACCTGCAATTTTGCCAACTTTTGATATTTCAAATATAGCCTTGACTTCCGCATGCCCGACAACTGTTTTCTTGATGACTGGCTTCAATTTGCCGCTCAAAATGTCCTTTACATCGTCAAACAGTTCGTAAATTATCTTATAATCACGGATTTCCACACCTCTGCGTTCGGCTTCGTCCAGCACCTTTTTGTCGCATTTTTGTGTATTAAAAGTGAAAATCCTACCGCCACACGTGCCAGCCAGCAGGACATCGCTCTCGTTCACAGCACCAATTCCAGTGTGCGCAATACGCAATTCCAGCTCCTCGCCCTCCATTTTTTCAAGCGTGCCGACAATCGCCTCCAAACTGCCCTTCGTATCTGCCTTGATGATAAACGACACTTTTTTCTCGCCGTTATCACCTTGCATGCGCGCAAATGCATCGGCCGCAGACAACCCAGCTTTGGCGTTTAGTTCATCTTGTCTGGCCTTCTCCTTGCGATATTCAATCATCTCCTTTGCATCGGCCTCCTTTTTCACTGCATAGAAAATTTCACCCGCATCAGGAGTTGAATTCATTCCCAAAATCTCCACTGGAACAGATGGCTCGGCTGTTTTTAGCATCTTGCCATTTTCATCAAACATGCCCTTGATTTTACCATATTGCTCGCCAGCAATCAGGAAATCTCCCTGCGACAAAATACCATTCTTAACTATCACGGTAACCAGTGTTCCGCGCTTCTTATCAAGCTTGCTCTCCACAACCACACCATCAGAGCCACCATCATAATATGCTTTGAGCTCCAACATTTCGGCCTGCAAAAGAATTGCTTCCAACAGCTTGTCAACATTGGTGCCCTTCATTGCTGAAATTGGCACAACCATGACATCTCCACCAAGCTCCTCTGGGACAACCTCATACTGCAAAAGCATGTTCTTTGCCCTCTCAATATTGGCCTCTGGCTTGTCAATTTTGTTTATTGCAATAATTATCGGACAGCCAGCTGCCTTGGCGTGATTTATGGCTTCAATCGTTTGTGGCATAATGCCATCGTCCGCGGCGATAACAATAACGCAAATGTCTGTGGCTTGGGCTCCGCGCATCCTCATTTGAGTGAACGCAGCGTGGCCGGGCGTATCCAAAAAGGTGATCTTGCGGCCCTGGACGTCCACCTGA
>CAMNMI010000074.1 GCA_946544555.1 uncultured Rickettsiales bacterium | reverse complement strand
ATGCAGACACAAGCTTGAAGAATTCAACAAAAAGCACATCAGCAAGCATTGGATACTAATTATCAAATTTATGTTCACTGCCCGAAACCATTCCTTAACGATTTAGCTGTGCCTCGTTTCTCGGAGGGTAAGTGTGTTATGCACCGTGCGACAAAATTATTAAAATTGACATTTATTTTCAACCAAAAACACTCATATAATGATGCTAAATTTTCTTAAAGCTCCAACTGTATCGCGCGGGAAGAAGCTGTTTGAGCTGCGCCGCAAGATATTCCACACAATAGGAGTTATCTTTCCATTTATAACGTATTACTTTGATAGACAATTTATATTAAAAATATTTGCAATCGTCATTCCATTTGTTATTTTTTTTGACTACAACAATCTGCTGCGCTATTTCATCAAAATCCCACCAGGGAGTATTCTCAAAAAGCTGATGCGCGAGCACGAAATGATACACGGACAACTCTGCGGAATGAGCTGGTTATTTCTTGGATACACAATTATCCTTCTTACATGTGATGAATATCTTGTCATACTTGCAATGACCGTGCTTGTATTCTGCGATGCATTTGCAGCGCTCATCGGGCAGAACTTTGGAAGAATAAAACTCTGCGAAAAAACCCTTGAAGGAACAGTCACATTTGCACTTATCGGGTGCGTAATTGTTGAAATCTACCAGCATTATCTGCCTGGCCAGTTCAACTCGTTGCATCTTATCATTGCAGTCATTGTGGCGGCTATAACAGAGCTTATCTCCAAAAACATCCGTCTTGATGACAACTTTTCAATACCATTATCGTTCTGTTTTACATACATTTTATTGCAGTCAATATGAAACATTTGCTAATTTCACTCGCCTTTTTATGCTCTCTCTCGGCTACATCATGTGTCAATACATATGAAGAAAAGGAGCAGTTCGTGAAGAAAAACATCCAAAGTGTCAATGACAAAAATGCCAAAAAGCACGGCGAATTGATAGTCCCGGAGCTGGCAAAACAGTATAACAAATAGCGTATGAATGCAAAGATAATCGGTGTTGGTAGCTATCTCCCTGACAATGTGCTGACAAACTTTGACCTTGAAAAGATTGTTGACACGACTGACGAGTGGATAACCCAGCGCACTGGCATTCATGAGCGCCACATTGCTGCGGAATGTCAATCCACCAGCGACATGGCTGTTGAAGCGGTCAAACGAGCACTTGCAAACGCCCAAATCTCCATCACCGACATTGACATGATAATCTGTGCCACAACCACTCCTGACTTGACTTTCCCAAGCACCGCATGCCTCGTCCAAAACAAGCTCGGGTTTGATAAACCAATAATTGCATTTGACATCCAAGCTGTTTGCAGTGGGTTCGTTTATGCTCTTTCAATCGCCAATGACATGATGCGAGGAGGCAAAATCAGGCATGCCATCATCATCGGTGCGGACAAAATGTCATCATTGATTGACTGGAAGGATCGCTCAACATGTGTTCTTTTTGGCGATGGCGCAGGAGCAGTTGTCCTACAAGCAACCGAAGAACCAGGTATTATTAACGCAGAAATCAAAGCCAATGGGACATATTCAGAGATACTTAAAACAACTGGCGGGACCTCCACCACAGCCGCCGCAGGCAATATCTACATGGATGGGCGCGGAGTATTCAAGCACGCCGTTGAAAAAATGACTGCTTCAATAAAAGAAATTACTGAAAGAAATGGGCTCAAAATAGACGACATAGCGCTAATAATTCCACATCAAGCAAACTACCGAATTTTGTCGCTTGTTGCAGAAAAACTAAATATTCCGGATGAGAAATTCATGTTAACCATTGGTGAACACGCAAATACCAGCTCGGCGTCAATCCCGCTGGCTCTTGATGTTGCACTGCAACAAGGAAAAATCAAAAAAGGAGACAACATTATCCTTGAAGCCCTTGGTGGTGGGCTCACTTGGGGAGCAGTGTTTGTAAGGTGGTAAATCAAATATTTCAAAAACTCAAAACAGAGCAACAAACCCGGTTATTATGAACGAGACGACAATTAAAACTACAATAACGCGTGCAAAAATCTTCATAAAAGAAACCGCTCCACAGGTAGGGATCGAACCTACGACCAATTGGTTAACAGCCAACTGCTCTACCGCTGAGCTACTGTGGAATACACAGTATAGTTTTATAAAAAAAGTAATTGTCAAGTGGGGAATAAAAATTCTGCCATGTTGAACTAATTTTTTTATGTTGCGCTGCCCGAGGCCACGCCCTCGCCATTTGGCACCGCTACGCTGCGCCTCGCTCCATCCGCCCTCGCTGCGCTCGGGCTCCGCTCGGCGGCCAAATGCGCTCCGCACCGCGCAACAAAAATTTCTTGACTTTTATTTTCAATACTACTAAATAACAATGTTATGTCATTCTCTTTTGAACAAATTTCAGTTTTCTGCAAAGAGAATGTCGTATGCTTCTGTTGTAAATAAGACAAACAATGGTAAGTGTTGTTTGTCTATAACCATATTTTCTAATCTTACATTTTCAAAAGGTTGCCGAATTTGATTTAGTTTAATTTATTATTTTATGATTTATAAAAATGTATTAGATTTGATTGGAAATACACCAATCGTTGAGTTGCCACAATCTGTTCACGGCACAAGCAACAGAGTGTTGGCAAAATTAGAGTATTTTAACCCAACTCACTCAATGAAAGACCGAATTGGTTATGCAATGATAAAGGATGCAGAGAAAAAAGGTCTTTTAAAGAAAGGCATGACTATTGTTGAACCCAACAAGCGGAAATACTGGTGTTGCTTTGGCATATGCAAGTAGTGTTCTTGGTTATAGATTTGTTTTAGTTATGCCTGAACATATGACAGAAGAGCGTAAAAAGCTGGCAAGGTATCTCGGTGCAGAATTGGTTTTGACACCAAAAGCCAAAGGTGTTAAAGGCGCTGTTGAAGAAGCATACAGAATAGCAAAAGAGCAAAATGGTATTGTATTGGATCAGTTCAAAAATACTGCAAATTTTCAAACTCAATATGAGGTTCTTGGCAAAGAGTTATTCACTCAAACAGAGAACGAAATTGACATTTTAGTTGGTGGTGTTGGAACTGGTGGAAGTTTAACTGGTGCAAGCTCATATTTAAAAGAGCATAGTAAAAAATCAGTTTATACTGTCGCAGTTGAGCCGATAGAAGTTGATGTTCTTGAAGGTGGAACAAAAACAGGACCTCACGCAATTCAAGGTATAGCACCGGGCTTTAAACCAGATAATTATAAAGACAAGTTTGTTGATGAGATTTTCCATATAACAAAGGAGCAAGCATTTGAAACTACAAAAATGTTAGCCAAAAAGGCAGGAATTGTTGGAGGAATTTCAGCTGGCGCAGCTGGATTTGCAGCATTGGAAAAAGCAAAACAAGTAGAAAACAAAACCATCTTGTTTATCGTTCCTGACTTTGCCGAAAGGTATATTTCAAGTCCGTTGTTTGATTGATTTTTTTATGAATACTCTATTAAAACATGCAATCAATCTATGTTGCGCTGCCCGAGGCCACGCCATCGCGGTTTGGCTACGCCTCGTTCCTCGGCAGCCAAATGCGCTCCGCGCCGCGCAACAAATCAATTCAAAAATTTGACATAGCATTTATGAAGAAAACATTAAATTGGATAAAATCAATCAAGGCAAATGACCCAGCAGCAAGGAGTATATTTGAGATACTTCTTTGCTATCCTGGGCTTCATGCGGTTTGGATTTATAGAATTTCTCACATATTCTATAATTGCAAGTTATTCCTTATTGCAAGGATGATAAATTATTTCGCCAGAATGCTGACCGGTGTTGATATTCACCCGGGAGCAAAAATTGGTAAAAGGTTATTTATAGACCACGCGCAGGGAGTTGTTATTGGAGAAACGGCAATAGTTGGAGACGATGTCGTGATGTATCATGGCGCAACTCTTGGTGGAACAGGAAAAGATAAAGGCAAACGTCATCCAACCGTTGGCAACAATGTGATAATTGGTTGCGGAGCAAAAGTGTTGGGGAACATCACCATTGGAGACAACGCTAAAATTGGTGCAAATGCAGTCGTATTGAAGGATGTGCCTGCAAACTCAACGGTTGTCGGCGTGCCGGGGAGGATTGTTAAGAGTTCTTCTTAAACCTCCTCAAAATCCTTGACAGCAACTTGAATGTCCCATTTTGCTGCTTCTTTTCCTCTGGTGCAACATTGAATTTCGCCACTATTGAGTGATACAACTCCACCGCAGTCGTGTTGTTGCCAATGCTATCCAACATCCTCAAAATGAACTCCTCGTTGTGCTCAAAAGCGTGCTTTGTCGTGATGACTTTGATGTTAAATTTGCGCTGTATTTCTTCAATCTCCTTCATGTATGACACCACAAGATAGTCCAAAACCTCCGACTTTGCCATGATTTCAATGAACTCCTTCTTGGTAACTCTTGGGTCAAGAAGCTGCTCCTTGATGCTATCTAAAATGTCAACCGCAATGATTGACGGCGCCTTGACAAGCCCTGTCCCATTGCAACAACTGCACTTGATTGTCAGCATCTCGGCCACACTTGAACGCATGCGCTGGCGCGAAATCTCAACCAAACCGAACTGACTAACCTTTGCAAACTGCACTTTTGCCTTGTCAAACATGAATACTTTTTGCAGTTCGTGCTCCAAAATCCTCCTATTTTTAGGGTCATCCATGTCAATGAAGTCAACCACAATCAATCCACCAAGATTACGCAATCTCAACTGGCGAGCAACCTCCGCGGCCGCTTCAAGATTAGTTGCAAGTGCCGTCTCTTCTACGTTCTTGCCGTGAATTGCT